>CBFGXV010000081.1:0-8072 GCA_965652755.1 uncultured Chryseosolibacter sp.
CATTTGTTGATCATAGGGCGGAATGTGCGAGAACGGAATGACATGATCGTGACCCTTATCATTCACGAGTTCTTTCGCCAGCCATTCGATGTCCGGCTCTTTGCCGCTCTCAATTGTGTTGTTGTCAAACAATACGAACTTGACGTTATTGAATACAAATGAATAATTATTATCTCCATACATCTGGCCATAAACTACTTCGCCGTTGGAGAGATAGTCATGGTTCCCTATTACGGTCAGATAAGGCATCGTGAGATCTGTCATCGTTTCATGAAAATACACGAACTCCTGCTTGAGTCCGTTCTCCGTAAGATCGCCTGCGACAATGGCAAATGAATAAACGCCCTGCGCATTGATGTGTCTGACCGCGTCGGCGAGCTTTCCATAGTGATAATGCGGATCCGAGAGCAGCGCCACCTTAAAGGGTGCACCGTCGTTGCGGTCCATCGCATTTATGAGCTCGAGATTTTTTACTGTGGTGTTCAGATAGGCATCAGCCACTTGCGCCTCGTATGGGCTGTACGCAAACCACGGATCACAGCCCGCCGAAATGCAAACGAAGACAAAAAGAAAAGCGACCTTGCTGGTAAATGTGCGATACATAACAAGGCTGAGTGTTAAAATGTTGTGCCGGCCGGGAGGTTTGGCGTATTCGCAAATTGAATTTTTTTTGACTCCGTTTTGGACCAACAGCATCTGTTGTCAGGGGCGACAGCGGCAAGCGACTGATGCTGCGCTCGTTACATCCTTCCGCGTTGCGAAAAAAGAAGCCCCCGCCGTGGGCCGGCAGGGGCGTTTAGCTATCGCAGCCTGAGATCCATGCTCCCAGACCGAAAAGTTGTTCATACCAAGTTAACAATATCAAACGTGAATTTCAAACCACCCTGGCTTCTACGTGCAGGAGAGCTGGCACGAATTTTCTTCGCAATAAGGCCATGGGTCTGGTAGAATATAAAAAGAAGCGATCGTTTACAAAAACCCCGGAGCCTACTGGCGGGAAAGGGTCCAAAACGAAATTAAAGTTTGTCGTTCAAAAGCATGCGGCGTCACGTCTTCATTACGATTTCCGCCTGGAGATGGAAGGTGTATTGAAAAGCTGGGCTGTGCCGAAAGGACCTTCCCTCAATCCCGCCGACAAGCGATTGGCCATGCAGGTCGAGGATCATCCCTATGATTATAAGAACTTCGAAGGGATCATTCCGGAAGGAAATTACGGAGCTGGTACCGTGATCATCTGGGACCAGGGAACCTATGAGCCACTCGAAGAGGCGAAGGGAAAGACGGCGCAGGAAAAGATCCTGTTAAAAGGTTTAAAAGCTGGCTCATTAAAATTCAGATTGAATGGTGAAAAACTGAAAGGTGAATTTGTCCTGGTTAAAACCCCGCGGCGCGCAGACAATGCGTGGCTTCTGATCAAACACAGGGACGAGTACGCTTCAGTCGACGACGTGACGGCGCTCAACACCTCTGTCGAATCAGGCCTGAGCCTGGAGCAAGTTGCCGCGGACGCCGGATCAAAAAAGTGGAAGAGCAACCGCGCTGCTGAAAGCAAAAAGACATCAGCCTCAAAGACTGTTAAAAAAAAAGTCCGCGGCGAACTAAGTCCGCCGGTAGAAAGCCGAGGGGCGGCGGAAAACAAAAAACCCGCGACCGCTGATTTGTTGCGAAACGTAAAGGGCGCAATAAAAAGTCCGATACCCTCCGACGTAGAACCCATGCTTGCAACGCTGGCAGACAATGCGCGCGACGAGGCGGGGTGGCTGTACGAAATAAAGTGGGATGGGTTCAGATCGATCTCATACGTTCAGAACTCCGCAGTGGATATCCGCTCGCGAAACAACAAGAAATTCAACGAGAAGTTCTATCCGCTGCGCCAGGCGCTGGAGGCATGGGACACCCGAGCTGTTGTTGATGGCGAGATCATTGTCATGAACGAAAAAGGATATCCCGACTTTAACGCCTTGCAGACCTGGAGAAGCGAAGCAGACGGCGATCTGGTCTATTACGTCTTTGATATCCTCTGGTATGATGGATACGATCTTAGGCAAGTCGCCCTGCAACGCCGCCGCGACATCCTCCGTCAGATCGTTCCTCCCGGGGGCGCAATTCGATTAAGTGAGAGCTTCGATGTCTCTGGTAGTGAATTAATATCGCTCGCGGGTAAAATGGGTCTGGAAGGTATTCTTGCCAAGCGCGATAACAGTATCTATCAACCGGGGATCAGGACACGCGACTGGCTGAAAATCAAAACGATCAAACAACAGGAGGTCATTATCGGAGGGTATACACGCAATGAAAACTCTTCCAAGCTTTTCAGCGCGCTCTTGCTCGGGCTGCACCGCGACGGCAAATTTGAATTTATCGGACCTGTGGGGACCGGTTTTACCACTGAGCTTCAGAAAGAGATCCTGAAAAAACTGAAACCGCTGGAAACATCCAGATGCCCGTTTTCAGAAATTCCGGATTACAACAAACCATCGCGATTCAGGCCTAACCCGCCGAAAGCGGAAGTGACCTGGGTGCGGCCGGAGCTCGTCGCTGAAGTAAACTACAGAACGCTCGGGAGCGACGGAACATTTCGCCATCCGTCTTTCAAAGGCATCCGCGATGATAAGCGCGGCAGCGAGGTAATCTGGGAAGAGCCTGTGCCTGCCGAAGAGATCACGCCGGCCAAACCTGGACGCAAACAACTGCTCGCGGCGCCGAAGGCAAACACTGAACGAAAGACGCTCCTCAATCCGGGAGATGAAACGCAGGTGAGAAAGATCGAGGGCCACGAACTCAAGTTCACCAACCTCAGCAAGATCTTCTGGCCTGAGCTCGAAGTAACGAAGCGCGAAATGCTGAACTATTATTATCAGGTTGTTCCATATATGCTCCCATACATGAAGGACCGGCCACAGACGCTCAACCGGTTTCCGAATGGCATCTATGGAAAAAGTTTCTACCAGAAAGACGTCACGGGAAAAGTGCCATCATGGATAAAGACGCATAAATATTTCAGCGAGGCCGACGATCGCGAAAAGCATTTTTTGGTTTGCACAGACGAAGCCAGCCTGCTGTACATCGCCTCACTGGGTTGTATCGAAATGAATCCCTGGAGTAGCAGGTCCGGAACGCCTGATAATCCAGACTGGTGTATCATTGACCTCGATCCTGACAAGAACACTTTTGATCAGGTGATAGAAGCAGCACAAGTAACCAGGGAGGTGCTGGATGGGATGGGAGTCCCCGGTTACTGCAAGACATCCGGATCCACGGGGCTCCATATTTACATTCCACTCGGAGGGAAGTATACCTATGAGGACTCGAAAGAATTTGGACGTGCCATCGCAAAAGCAGTTCACGCGCAGATACCGGATTTTACAAGTATCGAGCGACTCACCAGCAACCGCCAGGGGAAAATGTATATCGACTTCCTTCAAAACAGACCGCAGGCTACCGTTGCCGGCCCCTACTCATTACGTCCGAAACCTGGAGCAACAGTGTCGATGCCACTGCATTGGGACGAAGTGAAGAAAGGATTAAAAATGACGGACTTTAATATCAGAAATGCGGTGGCAAGGCTAAAGGAAACGGGCGATCTGTTTGATGGCGTGCTCGGAAAGGGCGTTGATATCCAAAAAGCGCTGAAAAGGTTAGGCTAGCCCACTACCTCTATATATAGAACTCCATCTGGAAATCCGTCTCGTTTCCGTTGACCTGGAGCGGACGCATGGCGATAATTTGGGCAGAATTGAAGGTCCGGATGAATTCGTTGCGACTGATCCGCACTTTGCTTTTACCCGGTTTGATCTTATGGTATTGCATTCTTCCGGACCGGTTAGCCACCGCGCTAAAGACCCATTCACAGTGGACCGGAATAGGGGAGGGGACGTAGCGCATGGCAAGTCAATAATTGCTGGTGAAGTCGCGGTATAATATTGAATTCTGTCGGGAATTATACTGCGATAGCAGGGCGTAAGCTGCGTTCGGCACGTAATTGAAACGCTTTTTATAATCCTCGATCCGGATGCATAGTTCAGCGATGTAAAAGCGGATCTGGTCGAGATTCCGGCAATCTGAAGGCCGGACGAAGTTCCTGGACGTGAAGTTCTTTAATTCCACTTCAAGATGCTTTTTTTCGAATTCACTCATGGTGTTGTGTATTAATACACAATTATAATCCATTTAAAGCAGCTTTACAAGTATTATTGGTGCAAAATTACACAATCTTCGTCTTGAGGCAGTCAGAGCTGTTCCACACGCATTTGTAGGGCTTTTCTTAAGAAATGCTTAATCCGAAGGAACAAAACTTACTGGTGGATAATTGGTTATATAAGCTTAGTTAATCGAATGTTCCACATGGAATATCGTAGTATGCCGTCTATCTGGGTCTTATTGGGCTATTTCAAGTGGTGCAGCCTTGATAGTATGGTCGTGCAAGGCTGCACTTGCTCGCGGTGTCTGTCTATTGGTTCGGGATAAGTACGGGGGATGATCGCCCACTGATTAAAATCTGCCCGCGAACGATCATCGGTCATGGCGCCAATCGTTATTAGGGACGTTATTGGTCGCCGAAACGATTACATTAGAGATATATTTTGCAATCTTTGCATCCCTATCGGAACCTATGGAATTTCTCAAAAAACTGTCTATCAGAACCAAGTTGTTCCTGGTATCGGTCATTCCTTCTCTCGGGTTGGTCGTACTTCTTTACAACTCTGCAAACAATTCTCTGAAGCAAAAGGAAGCAACCCTTGAGGTCTACCGGGAATGCGAAGAAGTTGAACGCCTGTCAACATTGCTGAACGAGCTGCAGCGGGAACGCGCATTCTATTTAAGTTATCTGGCGAGTAAAAAAGAATCGGACATGACGCGGATAGCCGAACAGATCCCGGCCACCGCACTTGCGTTCGAATCGCTCAAGTCCATTTATCGTGAGCATGGAAAAACATCGAGCCTGTTCATGAGGCTGAATTCTCTGCAGCGCTATCGCGAGCACCAAGCCTCGTATCCCGATACCTTGAACAGCATCAAGTCGGGCGTCCTGAAAGAACTGTTTTCGATCACAAGCGCCTCGACGGACGCCGAGATAAAGAACCGGCTGCAAAGCCATCTCTTCCTGTTGTATACCAAGGAGTATTTTGTCCGTACGAGGAATTTTCTTTTACCCTATCTGATAGAGAAAAAATTAAACCCTGGCGCATATGCCGCGTTTGCCACCGTCAAAGCGCAGTATGAGATCAACGAAGAAAACTTTCGCTTGAGCGCTTCTCCCGAATTGCTCAAAATCTATAAAGATGCGAGCGCGAATCCAACGTTCCGCCATGTCCACATGCGACTTGACTCATTCCTCCTGGATCCTGCCAGCATCAGCCATTTGTCGCCGGCCGATTGGTGGAACGTGAGCTCATCCGTAATCAACACACAGGTGGAAACCGAGCAGAATTCACTGCGGACCATCCGGGCAATAGCCCAGTCTAAGGTAAATGCTATTGACCGGCGCGTCACAACCGATGTTGTCACAGGCCTGCTACTGCTGTTACTTGTTGCTCTTTTGGTTGCTTTTACCATCCGGCAGATCGTTTTCGCGATCGCGGAACTGAAACGCGCCGCGCAAAAACTCGCGCTGGGTGAAGTGGACTTCAATGTAAACGTCACTTCTAAAGACGAGATGGGGGACCTCGCCGAATCATTCAACAAGATGGTTTCCGTAAAGAAGCTTTACGCAGATACGGCTGAGAAAATAGGAAAAGGTAAGTACGATACCCCCGTGCTTGTACGGACGAATGCAGACATCCTCGGGCTCGCCCTGACCAACATGAAGAATGACCTGGAGCGGCTCTCGCGGGAAAATGAAGTAAGGACCTGGATGCTTACAGGCAACAGCCAACTGAACGATCGCATGAGAGGTGAAAAAGCACCTGACGTTCTCGCCAACGAAATAATCTCACAGCTAAGTGATACCCTTCAAGCGCAGATCGGCGCTTTGTACGTCCGAGAGAACGGCCATTTGAGACGCACCGGCCAGTACGCTTATGACTCCTCTGATGAAAACGAGATCGTCGCCCTCGGTCATGGCCTCGTAGGTCAGGCTGCAGTCGATGGCAAACACATATTATTTCCCGATGTACCTGAGCATTACATAAAAGTCCGCTCAGCGCTTGGAAACCTTGCGCCGCGGAACCTGATTATCTATCCATTCAAATATGAGGGGGAGGTGAAAGGTGTTGTGGAGATAGGATCAGTTAAGCCGTTTTCAGATCTCGATGTCGAGTTCCTGAATATGGTCCATAACCACATCGGTATTGCTATCAATGCCTCGCAATCACGGCAGAAGTTAAAGGAGTTGCTGGAGGAGACACAACGGCAGTCGGAAGAGCTTGAAACCCAACAGGAGGAGTTAAAACAATTCAATGAAGAATTGCTTGAAAAAACTCATCTGCTTGAGAAATCAGAAGAAGAACTGAAAACACAACAGGAGGAGCTGCAGCTGTCAAATGAGGAATTGGTTGAGAAAGCCGCACTGCTGGAAGAGCAGAAGCAAAATCTGGAATTCACGAAGCTGCAGATGGAAGTAAAGGCCCAGGAGCTTGAGCAAGCCAGTCACTACAAGAGTGAGTTCCTCTCCAACATGTCACACGAGCTACGCACTCCGTTAAACAGTATCCTTATTCTTGCGCAGGTATTGATGGAGAACCGGAGCAAGACACTCGGGTCCCGGGAAATCAAGTTTGCCAATACGATTTTTAATTCCGGAAACGATCTGCTGAACCTGATCAACGAGATCCTTGACCTTTCAAAAATAGAGGCGGGGAAAATGGAACTGGAAGTCAGCTCTTTCTCTATTGAAGTCCTCACGCAGAAAATCACCAGCTCCTTCGAAGAGCTTGCCAAAAACAAGAAGATAAAATTTGCAGTTCGCTGTGAAGATAATCTGGATCAAAAAGTAATGGTATCAGACCCACAGCGGATCGAACAGATCCTGAAGAACTTCCTCGCGAATGCATTCAAGTTCACATCGAAGGGAGGATCCATCGAGTTGGTCATCAAACGCCCTTCGCCAGATGTGACATTGCGGAAGAAAGGTCTTTTGCCTTCAGCCGAAGTGATCGGCTTTACTGTAACTGATACAGGCATCGGTATCCCTGATGAAAAGCTCAACATAATTTTTGAAGCCTTTCAGCAGGTCGATGGATCGACCAAGCGCAAGTACGGAGGCACTGGCCTCGGCTTATCGATCAGCCGCGAGCTTGCGAATTTGCTCGGAGGGGAAATTCATGTTACCAGCAAACTGGGAGAGGGCAGCAGCTTTACCGTCTACCTGCCTTCGGAGATCTCAGTAGCGGGAAGCGAAGCAAATGAAAATTCGCTTATGATTCATCCGTCAAAGCCGGATACCGAGCTTCCCGCCCTGGCCGATACCCCTGCAGTAACGGATGCGTCGCATTATGACGATCAGCATCTGATCACAGATACCGACCGGAAAATCCTGATCATGGAGGACGATGTGGAGTTCTCAAAGGTGCTCCTGGAATTCGTACATGAAAGGAACTATAAAGGGATAATCGCACACCAGGGAAACATCGGTCTCAGTTACGCGCGCCATTACAAACCGGATGCAATTATCCTCGACATGAAGTTGCCTGTGATCGATGGATCCGAAGTGCTGAAAAAACTGAAGAGCGATCCGGATTTACGTCACATACCCGTTCAGATCATCTCGGGACACGATTTTCGCAAGAGTGGTCTTGAGCTTGGCGCAATCGACTTTATCCAGAAACCGATTTCCCGGGAGGGCTTCTGGAAAGCGCTCGACAAAGTTGAACACTTCATGTCCCGAAAGCCGAAAAATCTGCTGATCATCGAGGATAATCAACAGCATAACCAGGCGGTGAGAGAACTGATTGGCAACGGCGACGTAAAATGCTATTCCGCATACTCAGGCACCGAAGCGTATGAACTACTGGGCAAGACGGCCTTTGATTGTATCATAGTCGACCTGGGCTTGCCGGACATGTCCGGATTCACCTTCCTGGAAAAGATCCGCGAAAATGGCGACATGAACCGAATCCCGGTGATCGTATACA
>CBFGXV010000082.1:0-8069 GCA_965652755.1 uncultured Chryseosolibacter sp.
GATCATCTGCCGCACCATCGGCGCGCGCTATGAGTTAATGGACGCGAAGGTGATTTTCATGAGCGTTCGGGTAACTCTGACAATCGGTAAAGGTTTTTTCATAAATTTGAAATGGTTTTGTTCTCTAATCATTACAAAGCCGCCCTTGCATGTTCGTGCGACGTCCAATCTTACAAATCATGCGAAGGGATTCCTCCGGTGGCGCCATCCTGGTGTCACCGGTACTTTTTACTCAGGGAAAAGATGTTCTTTCATTTGGCCGAGGGGTTATCCATATATTTTCGTGAACTTTTCTAATACTGGTGAACAACATTTCAACATCCGTCACCGCTGATAATCACCTTCGCGTCCATTAACTCATAGCGCGCGCCGATGGTGCGGCAGATGATCTTCAATTGCTCAAACAATGTCTCATCAGAGAGGCGAACTGTCAGAAAACAATTACTCATCACGTCCTCGTCAACAATAATCTCAACGCCATATGCCGATTCCAAAACACGGAATACTTCCATTGCAGGCGTGTTTTCGAAGAGGAACAGAGATTGCCTTTCGTGACCGTGTATGATCCGCGGACGTTCAATGAGCGTCTTGACGAACATTTCTTCAGAGCGGGCGTATAGCGCCTGCTGATTAGGAGTAAGAACGACGCCGTTCACTTCAGAGACAAGGGAATCGATCGCCTCCTTTTCGCGCGCGGAATACACAGAGACCTTGCCCTCGTTCACGGCAACCAGAATATCTTCATCGCCTTCATATGCTTTGATGCGAAAGCTTGTTCCAAGTACTTTCGTGACCACCTCGTATGAATAGACGAAGAAAGGTTGTTTGGCATTCTTAGCGACTTCAAAAAATGCTTCCCCGGTAAGATGTGTCTCCCGGCTACCGTGGCCATTGTAATTCTCGCGGTATTTGAGCGTGCTCTTATCGTGAAGGTTGACGATGCTGCCATCACTCAGATGAATCCGGATCACATCACCGGTATTGTTGAATGTTTCAAGGAACCCGTCAGACGCGTGATGATCCTTTATGATGTTTGTCGCGGCGGGGGACAGCTCCAGGACGTACCACGGGAGGATAGCCATCGCCAGCAGAGCGATACACGCCGCAACTTTCCATATCGAAAATGAAGAGGGGCGTTGCGACCCTCTGCTTTCAGAGATGCCATCCGCGATGTTCATCCATAACTGTCGCGCTTTCTCGGGCTTATGGAGCGTGTGCTCGGATTTTCGCAGCGTGACGATGAAATTGCGCGCAGCTTCAATGGTATGCCGCTGCTCAGGATTGTTTGACATGTATTCCTCCCAGAAACGGGTCGCCTCCGCCGAACCATTTATCACCCATTGCAGAAAAAATTCGTCTGATACAAAATCCTCAATCTCGTACTTAGTATAATCCATCTGACACAAGCGTTTACACCGCTTATATACCAAAAGCAGATTTGTTTGTCTTTTACCCCATCGCGGTCAATAAATATTTTTCCGGCAAGAGAAGCCTCATGTGGAAGACAGACCGGGAGGCCATTAAATACATTTTCTTTAGGATGGAAAACAAAATTTACCTTCCTTTAATTACGGATTGTTGTACCATACTATCGCAGATGAGCGCCGCCTTTCAACATGAGCAATTATGGGAGTCCTTCAAGAAGGGCGACAAGGCTGCCTTCGCAGACATCTACGACAAGCACATTTATGTTTTGTTCAATTACGGATCCAAAATATCGGGGAACACTGCGCTGGTTGAAGACTGCATTCAGGATCTGTTCATTGATCTGTGGCAGAGCAGGGCGAATATCAGCAGCACAACTTCGATCAAGTTTTATTTATTTAAAGCACTGCGCAACCGGATATACCGTCATCACGGAGATCCGTCAGACCTGGAATCAATTGAAAACTCTCCTGCCATGCTGATGGAACCGTGCTATGAAGAGCAGATCATCCAGATGGAAATAGAATCCCTGCAGATGAAGGAATTGCGCAAACATGTTGATGAGTTGCCTTCCCGGCAACGGGAAGCAATCAACCTGCGGTATTATCATAATTTTTCCAACGAAGAGGTCGCGCGGATCATGGGGATCAGTTACCAGACAGCATGCAAGTTTATTTACGCAGCCCTCAAAAAACTGGTCGGCTCCGTTAAACGCAGCTGGCAATAACATTGGTGGGCCCGGGGGTGTCAACCAAATTCCCGCAGTTCTACTTCTCTTTTTTAAACTCCTTGTATCACCATTCTGAATCCAATACAAAGTCATAGTGTTGAGAAAGTGAGTGCAGTTGTTAAGCATTAGCATGACAATCTTTCAACCTGACCTTTAAACTGTCTTTAGACCTGCCTTTAAACTGTCCTAACCTGTATCTAAACCTGTCATTCAACCCAAAGAACTCAAGTCAATACAGCCTCAAAGGACCTATGATGTAGAATAATTTTCTTACCTTTAACAGTAACCTCTCGCTTATGTTTACCTACATAGCCTTACCTGCCGGAATAGTATTTCTGCTTCTGGCCCTTTGCAATCCATGTCTCGGTTATGACACGCTGATCTTCCGTTCGGGATTTGAGTCGCGGCTCGTCAATGAAACCATCAACAAGAAAAACGCAGACTATCTCTCTTTGTTCCTTGCCATCAATTCCGATTCAGCGGATTGCCAGCCAGGGCAGACGGCGATGAAACTCTTCTATCCGTCTCTCGATGCAAAACTGGCACGGGCCAAGACGAACAAGCAAAAGGCGACCACAATCTTTAAGGAAGTGCATTCGCGCTTCTTCAGGAAGTATGAAGAGAATGTTCTCTTTGAAAAGATCTTTGCGGATGGCACCTACAATTGCGTGACTGCCTCCATGCTTTACTCCATTGTCCTGGACAGGCTCGGCATTCCTTATGAGATCAAGGAGAAACCGACGCATATCTACCTCGTTGTTTTTCCGGGCGCCGACAACATGCTTTTTGAGACTACCAATCCGCGGGGACTATACATGCCCGACGAGAAAACGAAGCGCGGATATGTTGATGGTCTCGTGGCAATGAAGCTCGTGACGCAGGAGCATGTAAACTCAGTTGGTGTCTCCAACGCGTTCAATGAATTTTATTACGACAAGCAAAATATCTCATTGCAACAACTCGCCGGACTTCAATACTTCAATTGGGCCGTCGCACGCTACATGGCAAAGGACATGGATGCCGCGATCACAAGTGCGCTAAAGGCGAATATTTTATACCCCAACACAAAAAATCTTTTCCTCAAGTCGTCATTGATCAGGGAACACCTCTCCAACAGCAGCTTCAACGCGATATCAGACATAAGACATCTTGGCGAGCTGGCCAGTACATCGAGCGATGTCAGGGACAGGAAGTATGTCCTCGGTGTATTCGGCGACATCCTGGAAACCAAACTCATCCAGCGGGGGGATACTGCTTTTGTCTCGCAGTCCTACGCGATACTTTCTTCCAGGGCCGTAGATGCGACGCTGAAATCGGAGATCGGTTTCAATTATCAGTTAGGGATGGCACATTGGTCCGCATTGAAAGGCGATATGGATAGAGCGCTCGCACATGCTGCGCGTGCTTATGCTATCAATCCGGAAGATGCGCGGTTGCACGACCTGGTTGCAAGGGCCATTGCATTTAAGTCTGAGGATATCAAAGGTGAGGCGAAGGCAATCGACCACCTACATGATTATGCTAAGACATTTCCGTTCCTCAAAACCAACAAGACGTTTAAGTCGATGATGGTTTATCAATATTCATTCATGGCTTACAGCTTGTTCCTCAAGAATTCCGGGGACGAAGGTTATAAGTATCTGAAGCTTCTCGAGGAGGATTTAAAAACGCTTGGCGGAAACCCGGTGATGCTGCAGTCGATGATCGGCCTGGCTTATGCAGAGGCCGGCGCATATCACTACAGGCTGAAACATTTCTATAAAGCCAGGGATATCCTGCAAAAAGGACTGACGATCGTTCCGGGCCATGGCGAAATTGAGGAACGGCTCCGCATAGTCAATGACGAGTTGTGATGGGGGTAAGGGTATAGGGGGATAAGGGATAGGGGGATAGGGGATAAGGTTTCGGTTAGCAAGAAGCTGCCTGCCCTGTATCCGAAGATGTGATCCTTCAGCGCCTTAACAGCGAGGTCAAATTTCTCATCGATAATCCGGAATATGATGATAAGGGAATGATCGGAGTGGTGATCAACTGTAAGGAAGATGTTGTGCAGTGCAAGATGGACAACAAGATGGAGCCCGGAGCTGGACAAACAGATTGAAGGTGTTTTTAAGACCCTCGGTGAATGGAAGCCGGGAAAATTGAAACGCAAGGATGTGGACACATCACAGCTTTTCAGTTTTGTGATCAGGGATAGCAAGGTGAGCTTTGAATAAAAGTGAGAATGAACAATATCCATGAGACCACATCCGGACTGGCCAAGTGCTAATTAGCCAATGGAAAACAACAACGAACCGCTCGACTCCTTCGCGAAGCCGCATAGCAATGGGGACAAAAGTTTCCGCAAAGGCGTATTCTACGTTTTCATCTATTATTTCGTCGGCCTGTCCGCTGCGGCTGTTGCGTATTTCGTGGTGGGTCATCCCTATATCCATGCTCCTGCCCTTTATCACTGGGTAATAGCGCTGACATTTACCGGGAGCGCCGTCTGGATGCTTGCAGCCGCCGTGAGCTATTTGACTAAGGAAAGAACGGCACAAGTCGGCGGTGTGATCATTACCAATGCGCTGGCTGTTTTCGGCTGCGCAGTGTTCCTGTATTCGGTCCTGCATGCAAGTGATGAATCCGACACAGCGGAAACAGGCATAGAGGAGATGATCCTATCGTCACGCGGAGACACCGCCACGTTGACTCGCGATGGCGACATCATTTATATGCGCGTAGGCGACTCGGTCTTATTCAATTTCATAGACTCTACGCAAGTACCAAAAGATAAAGCAGATCCCGACTGATATTCTACTATTGACCATTGACTATCGACCATCGACCATCGACTATTGACCACTATGCACGAAACCTCCTCCCTCACTTTCTTCTACAAATACCTTTCCCCCTCATCTGGGGCGCCGCAACGCTGGGAGGACTGTTCCCGGCCGACAACCTGGAAGAATCGCCCTCTAACAACTTTGAGCCTATGCTCATCATGTCACCGTGGTGATGATCTGGCTTATCGTTCTTGCAGTGCGGTTAAGAAGTGCAACAGCCAGCAGTTCACACCTGACCATACGTTCGATTCACGGCAACGAAAAGATCGATTACAAAAATATTCAGTATGTATCGGAAGTCTTGTTCGTCAATCCGCGCCTGATCACCATCAAGTATTTCGATCCATAAACAGGAGAGTCCGACATTGTTGTGATCATGCCCAGTACCACATCGGAAATGTTCCGCTTCAAATTTATGAAAAATGACACGCCCGTCGCACATTACCAAATCAACACCCCAACACATTAACACCCCAACACATCAACACCTTAACACATCTACACATTAAGCCCTTGTGATCCATGGTCCACTTGGTCTGGAAACAAAGATAGGGATGCCAACGCGCATTGGAACGCACGCCGGCAGCAGTGGATTGTAATAAGGAAGAGTGAACTACTTCAGAGGCGAGAAGTCAAGCGGTGTCAGGAATACCGATTCAACTTTCTCGACAATCTTGCCGTTGACCTCCGATGCGTCACGAACTTTCACCCAGTCAGGGTCTTTTCTGAACGCGTCGAAGGAAGCTTTTGCGGCCTCTTCATTTTTATGTGCGAGCAAATAGACGAGTTTCGGTTGAGAGCCGTCTTGCGGTACAGTGTGCCAGTATACAACGTTGGTCATACCGTGTTTTTCGAAGAGTTTGCGGGTGTGGTCGCGAAAACGGGTCTTCAGGTTTTCAAGCTTGCCCGGCGGACAATGATATGTTCTCAGTTCGAAGATACGTTCTTGCTTGCCTTTGGATTTTTTGATCTCGGATGACAACTCGGGCACCATATTCATAAAGGTCTGATCGACTCTGGCGACAAGTTTTCCGTTCGCCTCCGATTTCTTTGCTGCGTCCTTCCATTCCGGATCATTGGCAAAGTTATTCCACCTTACATCCCTTGACGCCTTGTCGGGGTATGCGAGGACAAACGTGAGGCTGTTGTTGTTCGGATCCGTGGGGATGAAGTAAGCGACGTTGGTGATGCCGTGTCTTTCAAGTAAACGCAGCGTATGATCCTCGAACCGGCGGATCAGGTCGGGTCTTTTGTTCTCGTTGCAATGATAAGTCCGCAGTTCAAAGTAAGCTTTGCCCAGCTCTTTTCCGTTCAGGCCTTTGGGCTTGTCGAAGGGATCCGCCTTCTGGGCGGCGATGGTCATGGACAGACCGAGGAGTATAAGTAGGATCAGTGATGGTTTCATTTTTTAGGGAATATAACGCCGAGTTAAGAAAAATTTTGAAAGGATTTGGGGTGAGTGGTGTGAACGCTTTTAAATCAATGACAGGCGGTGACAAGTAAGGACGATTTGCCCTTCAACAAGCTCAGGAACCGTCCTCGCATGGATATTCACGTTATGTACACGCTCGGGCGATTCCCGGCTTTGGCGATTGATTGTGGGACTGAATGCGACTATTGCGTGTGCGCACTAACAGCGCATCAACGCTTTCTGTCGCCCGCAACCCTTAAACCTCCACACTATCCTTCTCCCCGATCTGCTGCCTCCACATCGCATAATACAACCCCTTTTCTGATAACAACTCGTCGTGTCTTCCTGATTCGATGATGTGGCCGCGCTCAAGGACAAAGATCCGGTCGGCGTGCATGATGGTTGACAGGCGATGGGCTATCAGGATTGTGATCTGATCTTTAATGGCCGACACGTCGCGTATGGTTTCCGTGATCTCTTCCTCCGTGATGGAATCAAGCGATGAAGTAGCTTCATCGAAGACGAGAATGTCCGGTTGCCGGAGAAGCGCACGGGCGATTGACAGACGTTGCTTTTCTCCGCCGGAAACTTTCACCCCGCCCTCGCCGATAACCGTGTCCAGTCCTTTGTCGGCACGTGCGAGCAGGGATTGACACGCAGCCTGTCGCAGAACCTTCATGCATTCATCGTCAGTAGCATCGGGCCTGACAAAGAGTAGATTCTCGCGGATGGTGCCGGCGAATAATTGTGTGTCCTGGGTGACGAATCCAATGCGCGCGCGAAGGTCATCGAGATTAATGTCGGTACTTTTTACATCGTTATAAAGCACAGTTCCTCCGTTGGGTTGATACAACCCTACAAGAAGTTTCACCAACGTTGTCTTTCCCGAGCCGGACGGACCAACAAAGGCGATCGTTTGTCCGCATGTGGCATCGAAGGAGATGTGATTCAACGCGTTCGTGGTTGCCGACTGGTGTTTGAAGGTAACATTGTTGAAGCTTAGACGTCGTATAGCGCCCACGTTAACGGGATTCTCCGGCTTGCGTTCCTTCGGAAGGTTGAGGATCCGGTGGAAGTTCAACAGCGAAACTTCGGCTTCGCGGTAGGCAATGATCACATTTCCCAACTCCTGCAGCGGCGTGAACAGGAAGAACGAATAGAACAGGAAAGTGAAATACATTCCGGGAGTCAGCTCCTTGTCGAATATCAGCAGCAGCAGTATCACGATCATGACACTTCGGATAAAGTTGACCGTCGTACCCTGCAGGAAACTCATACCCCGCACATACTTAACCTTCTTCAGCTCGAGTCCTAGGATCTTGTATGTCGTCTTGTTCAGGCGTTCGATCTCCTGGTTGGCCAGTCCGAGGCTTTTGACAAGCTCAATGTTGCGCAGCGATTCCGTTGTGGAGCCTGCGAGCGCGGTGGTTTCCTTGACGATGCTTTTCTGAACCACTTTTATTTTCCGGCTAAGCAGCCAGCTGGTAAATGCGATGATCGGAACAGAGGCAAAATAGACTAATGTCACTTTGTAGCTGACGGAAAGTGAGTATATGATCACGAAGATCATTCCGACGAGTGTGGCAAACAGGACGCTGATGAAGGAGGTGATAAATTTCTCCGAGTCTGTGCGGACCTTTTGCAGGATTCCGAGTGTTTCGCCGCTTCGCTGGTCCTC
>CBFGXV010000083.1:0-8060 GCA_965652755.1 uncultured Chryseosolibacter sp.
ATTTGCTGAGGTCCGTGAGGTTATCGGGATGGTTCACTGGCGTATAGCCTGTGTAATCGCTGTAGGGAACTCCGTTAGAGGCAGGAACATTTCCAAGCTGATTTGAGCCGTCATTCAGCCTTGCTTCGATCACGGACTTTGCGGCGAGGTTGCCAATGCCAACGGGGGACGCTGGGTCGCTTGTGTCGTCATCAGGATCTAATCCAAAATTCAACATCTGCTTTCTCAATAGTAGAGAATCCTTGAAATAGTATGCGAGCATTGTTCGGTATGCTGCATAGGTAATAGCAATTTCCTTGTTCTCAAGAGTGCGTTCAGCAGGCGGCCGGCGTTCGACGGAATCAATATAGAAGGGCATTGCGTGATCGTCGTAGCGGCTCCATGCATCAAAGATGGCGGTCCACGTCAATGCGAGTATACGCGATGTGACCGTGGGCCTCGGATTGAATCTTTCGGTATCGTTGGCTGTACATTCCAGAGTCAGTTTTCCTAATTGGTAAGCGCGGTTATACTTGCCGACCGGCTCATGCTGAAAATCACGCTCGTTCGAGGGCCGCATGTAACTGCACGCCCCTGTCAGGATCGCTAAAAGAATCAGACAGGTTAACGATATTCTCATTTTTTAAAAGTTGGGATGCGAGAACAAAAAAGTGCAGTCTGCAGTTGCCGGGGTTTTCGTCTATAAATATAAACGATATGCAACACCGATAAAAATTTTTGCCGAAAGAGCTTGATACTTCCGGGGACCAGTAAATAAGAGGGTCCGGGATCAAACCCCAGACCCTCATCCATTAATTTTCACAGATCAGTAGCCGTCATTTTGGGGATACCCGCCGAGCGTTCTGTCGATCTGCGATTGCGGGATAGGTCTCAGAATATGGTGCGGTTGGATATTGACCGCGCCGAGCGGATTGTAGAGCTCGACATATTCAATAAGCTTTTTCGTCCTCGCAAGGTCAAACCATCGTATCTGCTCTGCATCGAGTTCCCATGCGCGTTCAAGCAGGATCCGGTCGAGCGTTACATCGCCGGCGGTTATCAGCATATCGGCCTCGCGTCCAGGCGTGGCCGCCCGTGTTCGTACTACATTGATATCGTCTGCCGCTTCCTGCAACTTATTTTGATGGAACCGTGCTTCCGCACGGAGCAGTAATGCATCCGCGAGTCTCATTACAAACCAGTCGCGCGAGCCGCGTTCCCACTGGATAGTAGGTCGTCGCGGGTCGGAAAACTTGTCAATGGTCGGAAACAAACGTTCATTATAAAAGAAGGGATCCTTTGGGTAATAATTTGGATCAGACGTAGGTAATGTGCTTGCGGGATAAGAAGCCTGTTGCCGGGTAATGACTGTGTAACGCACTTTCAGTTTTTCATCGCCAAGCCATTTGGCGTCTTTGCCAGGACCGGGGATATATAAGGCCGTGTCACCGACTTCAAATCTTCTCTTACCGATATCGGCCGCGGTGACGATGGTTCCATCCGCCTTCTTCGCCCCTTTGTCGACGTGAATCTGTTTCCATAACGGAATGCCATTACCGGAGGAACGCGTGTCGTTGCTGTACCACACGTGCTTATAGGTGCCATCGTAACGGGTATCACCGTCTGCCCGGGCCTGCTCCCACATGTCGATCATGTAATCGGTGGGACGGAATCTTTTGAAGGGTCTTCCGTTCTGGATATCCCTGATCATTCCGGGCTGCACGTCGTATTCCATTCCAAAGTAGAGATGGCCGCGGTTGCCTACGCCATTATCGCCACCGTTGAGAATGAGATCGGTGGAGTACTGGATGGCCCAGATCACTTCGGAATTGATCTGCTTATCCTGATTCCAGAGGTCTTTGTGCGAGGCGACCAGCGCAAAGTTATAGTCGTCAATAACGCTTGACAGCAATGCCTCCGCTGAAGCAAAATCGCTCCCTTGCGCAAATGGCTGATAGCCTCTTGTGAGGTAGGCCTGCCCAAGGAGGAATTGTGCTGCCGGCTTTGTCGCCCGCCCGTAATCGCCCTGCGCATCAGGCAGGTTGGCAATAGCAAACTCGAGGTCCGGAATGATGCCGTCAGAATAAATGACAGCCTGGTCTGTTTTGTTCGCAGTTACCTGAGCACCGATCGTTTCTTCCAGCGAAAAGTGAACATCGCCCCATGTACGCACAAGATAAAAGTAGTAGAACGCACGAAGAAAGCGCACTTCTGCTTCCCGGATGACTTTTGTTGCAGGATCCATATCAATCACGGCTTCGGAGCGATTCAGAACCGAGTTCGCCTGATTGATCCCTTGGTACAGAAATGTCCACTGCTCTGACAGGATACCGGCGCCAGAGTTAAGGTTGTTGTCATAATAGTTGAATGACTTCCATCCTCCGTCAGCGCCATTCGTATGTGTATCGGTTCCGAAAATTGTAAGCATGTAGGCGCGCTCGTTGCTGTAAATTTCCCGAAGGAATGAGTAAGTAGCGTCTACTGCGTCTTCAAGACCTTTCGCTGTGGTATAATAACTACCTGCCGAAACATCTGACACAAGCTCCTCCTCCAGAAAATCCTTACAAGCCTGGGTGCTAAAGGCGACCAGGGCCAGCGTTACAAGAATTGTTTTTAGGCTATTCGAAATTTTCATAACATTTTCATTTTAGGATAACAGGTCAGAAAGATATGTTTACGCCACCCATGTATAAGATCGATGAAGGCATTTCCCCGGATGAAATGTTGCCGGCTCTTTCAGGATCGAACAACTTGTAATTCGAGAATATCAGCGGGTTTTGTGCGGTGAAGTAAACGCGGAATTTTGACATGTTCAGCCTGTCGATAATACTCCCGGGCAGACTGTATCCCAATGTCACGTTGCGCAGCTTTACAAATCCGCCATCCATATAGCGGAGCGAAGAACCGAAGGTGATGTTTTCCTGATTCTTGTTAGGCCGCGGGTATTCGTTGGTCGGATTGTCTATTGTCCAGTAGTCTACCCTGAGGTTGTTGTAACGTCCTTGCATGGTAGCCTGCCCGTTGCTGAAATCGCTGTTGATCATAAAGCCCAGGCGGTAGAAGAAAAAGAAAGAAAAATCAATTCCTTTGAACTCCACTTTGCTGTTCAAACCTCCGAACGCCTTCGGAAGGTCATTGCCAAGCACCATCCTGTCATTGGTGGCGTCGATCTTGCCGTCGTTGTTAAGATCGGCGAGTTTGATCTCGCCAGGAAACTGGCCGTACGCCGCAGCCTGGTCTTTTTCGCTTGCCTGCCAGATGCCAACTTTCTTATAATCATAAAATGCGCGGATCGGTTCACCAATAAACCAGTTGTTACCGACATCGTCAATCTTGTTACCAGCTGCATCTTTGAGGGCCAGGTCGACGATCTCCTCATGCAGACTGGCAAGATTAAACTCGGCAGTCCACTTCAGCCCGTTTGGCTGATCCAGGATTGTGGCATTCAGGGTCAATTCAAATCCATCTGTCTTGGTACCTCCAACATTCTGGAGAATGCTGGCGTATCCAGAAGTAGGGGGCAGCTGTCTTCTGAGCAACAGAGACACCCCCGTGGATGTGGTGAAGTAATCAACGTAGCCGTGAAGCCGTCCGTTGAAAAAACCGAAGTCCAAACCCACGTCAAATGATTCCGAGTATTCCCAGCTAAGGTCCGGACTGGGTATCTGGTCGAGACGGAAACCCCGCGCGTCGGTATTATTCCAGTCATATACAGAGGCAGCCAGGGTCCCCTGTGTCTGGTAAGGAGCAACGGCTGTGTTCCCTACTTTGCCATATGAAGCACGGAGCTTTAACTCACTGACGGGTCGGAATCCTTCCATAAACGGCTCGTCCTTGATCCTCCATCCGACGGATACACCGGGGAACGCGTTCCATTTATGCCCCGGTGCCAGGCGGGAAGACCCGTCCCATCGCATACTTGCCTGAAACAGGTATTTGCCGGCGAAGGAATAATTAACTCTTCCCATGAATGAGAGCAGGCGGTACTGGCTGTAGTCTGAACCGTATGAGGTGATAGTGCCTAGTCCCAGGTTGTGCCATAGCGAAGTTTCATAGGGCAGATTGGCCGCGGCCATATTATTGACGTTGAAGTTCTGTTGCGCCACACTTTGCAGGAACGTCGCACCAAGATTATGCTGCCCGGACGATTTATTGTAGGTCAGCAGATTTTCGAGCGTGTAACCGAAGTCTTGTGCTTTCTCAAGCGACGCGTAGGGCGTTCCGTTCTTTCGCGTGTTGGTAAACTGGCCTTCAAAAATGCCTCGCTCAAAATATTGATAGTCCTGACCGAGCAAAAACTTGTACTTAAGTCCTTTGGCAATATTTACATCCACGTATACCGATGCGAATACGCGGTTTATGGTTCGCTCATCAACTCTTTTTCCCGGCACCAATTCGCTGAGTGGGTTAGAGCGGATTCCGTCTGAGATCGGAAGGAAAATGATATTGCCTTCAGCGTCATATGGCATACCAAGCGGACTTTGGTTGACAGCTTCGGAGATGACGGAGCCGGAGCCCCAGTTGGTCTTGGAGCGGGAGAACAGGGACGACACTCCCACCCTGAATGTCTTGCTGATCTCGTGATCGGCATTTATTCGGCCGGTATATCGCTCGAAGTCTGTTCCTTCAATGAGCCCATCCTCCTTAAAATAACTAAGGCCCGCAAGGATAAACGATTTCTCCGATCCGGCGGACACGCTAACATTCTGATTGAGCTGCGAGCCATTCTGATAGATCAGATCCTGCCAGTCTGTCGAGAGGCCATTCTGCACTGAATTGAGTTCCACTGCGTCGTTAAAGACAGCGGCATCGGCAGGAATGGAGGATCCTACGTCGCCCCATGCCGCGCGTCCCGACTGGCCGTTGGCGGCTACGCGATTGGCTTCGCGCTTCATATCGGCAAACTCCTGCCCGTTCATCATCGGAATGAGCTTATAAGGTTGCGAGATACCGTATGTTCCCGTGTAATTTACTTTCGTCTTCCCTGGTTCGCCTCTTTTTGTAGTAATGAGGATAACCCCATTTGATCCCCTCGATCCATAAACGGCCTGTGATGCAGCATCTTTCAGAACCTCTACAGAAGCGATGTCTGCCGGGTTGAAGTCCGAGATAGATGACGTTCCTGCAGTCATGGGAATACCATCGACGACAAACAGCGGATCATTCGATGCCGTCAGTGACCGACGGCCTCGCACTGTAATCCGGGACTCCTGCCCGGGACGGCCTCCGGTCTGAAGGATGTCCACGCCGGCGATCTGCCCCTTCATTGCTTCCATAGCATTATTAGTCGGGATCTTTGTGATCGCCTCTCCACTGATCTGCGAAATTGCAGCTGTGACATCGCGCTTCTCCTGCGTACCATAGCCAACGACGACAACTTCAGTCAACGACCTGATGTCAGCCAGCATGGTGACGTTGATCACGCTTCGATTATTGATCGGAATTTCCTGGTTGGCGTATCCGATAAATGAAAAAACGAGCGTTCCGGAATTCTGATCGGCAGGGATACTCAGGCTGTAAAGGCCATCGGAGTCAGTAGTAGTTCCATTGGATGTTCCCTGGACAACCACGTTGACGCCCGGCATTCCGACTCCGCTCTCATCAGTGACCTTGCCAGTCAGAGCGCTGGCCTGTAAAACCAGGGGCGGCGATTCCGGATAGGATAAAGGACTCGTCAAATCATGTGAGTAGCCATACAATGCACAATTGCACAGGGCTACGCACAGACATAGTAGTAGTAGTCTTCGCATAAGGTTTGGGTTTTATGGATATACTTATCAGACGTAAAAAATAAGTGTAATCCTTACATCAACACCGGAAAAATTTTGTGGCAGCACCTTACACGCTGATAATCAGTACGTAGGAATCCTCAATTGCGTTAAAAAAGTATTTGTTACACTATAAACACCGCTTACTGGCACGCAATAAAAAGGGCCATAGTTTCTGCACCTATGGCCCCGGAGTGATTAAAAAATAACGCTGCACGCTGGCAAGAAAAGCAATGCCAGCTTTTTATAAATCCAGATCCAGCCGGATATTATCAAGATATTTTTGAAGAATATTGCCGTTCACAACTCTTACTAACAATACCTGTTTGGCACGGTTGTCATACACCAGTTCCATGAACTGATTGTCATAGTTATACAACAAAACGTTGTAATGATAATAGCAATTGGTCGCCAGTAAGTCTCCTCCATCCAACAGCAAACATGCCTGGTCACTTACTGAAAGATTGTTGAAATGAATTTTGTCCATCGTTCCTGCCCCACTGATTTGTTCCCACATTCCGGGACTTGCCCAAGAAGATAAAATTTTAGTCTAAATTTTTGTGCCAGTAGCTCATGCTTACCCGGGTAAGAAATAAAAAAACCCCAATTCCTGCAGCGAGGAATGATACATACAAAGTCTTATTTTTACACGTTATGCTATTTGCAAACTCCAGCAGGGAAAGTCCCTTCGGCGGTGTTGCGCATAGGAATCAACCGCTTTTCGACCACAGATGAGAAGGATCCTGCTTTATGGAATCGTAATAGCTCTGCTTCTGCCAGCATGCAGCAACCGGACCGGTGGCCGCACCACCATGGTCGTCAAGCCAAAAAACCACCATTGGTGGTTCAACAAAAAGAAGGACAAAGGTAAGAAGCGAACAAAATTGGTTCGCATGAAAAGCTAGGCGTTACAGGCGTGGAAAACAGCCGTGAGCCGTCTTCGCAGCCTGGTTACCAAATCAGCTCAGCCCTTTCATCACGTTGTCAAGGTTCCTCCGGAAGTAAAGCTTTAACGGATTCTGTTGGGTAAGATGAGCGGAAACAATGGATCCGAGGAAGACGGTCAAGAAGAGGTTCGTAATATCGCGGGTGGAGCTTGTCTTCGTGATCTCTTTTTTCATGATGGCTTCAAGCGTAAACTTCTCCAGCATCTGATCCAACGAAAGTATCTCAACTGAAGTGACATCATCAGCCTCGGGAAAAATAAGTTTTTTCTCTTCCGGTTTGACGGGAAAGGGTTTTGGCGGTCTTTTCGAATCGGCGAGGTAGCCGATAAGACTTAACATCAGTCCCGGGTGGTTCTCGCACTCGTCGCCAAGTTTGTCAAGCAGGTAATATACGCCCTGCATCCCCTCCTTTGGTTTGAGCTTGAAATCCACGGATCTGCCGAGGCACCAGATGCGGAAATGGTACAGCAAGACATCTTCCTTCTGCGGGAAATATTTGAAAAAAGTTACCTTTGAAATCTTAACCTTTTCACAGATATCCTCCACATATATATCTTCGAACGCCTTTTTGCCTATAAGTTTAAGGGTATGTTCCAGAACCTGAACCTTCAATCGCGCCGCCTTTTCTTTCCGTAGACTCATGGAAGTATCAACTTTGACTTGAATTAAGAATTTTAAATTCACTTTACCAATGTTAATAATGACAAAACGCTGTTTTCCGCTTTTACTTGCCATTGTCACAGTTGCCTGTAAATCACCACAATCGAAAGCACCGGCCATTGGTTTGTTAGCCGATTCGGCAATGGTTGTTTCAGCGCATCCGCTTGCTTCGGCTGTAGGCGCGCGCATTTTGAAACAAGGAGGGAATGCCGTGGATGCCGCGGTGGCGACGCAGTTTGCGCTGGCTGTAGTGTATCCTTCAGCTGGCAATCTGGGAGGGGGCGGATTTATGGTGATGCGGAAGAGCGACGGATATATCGCAACACTCGACTATCGTGAAAAGGCGCCGGGCATGTCTTCGAAGGATATGTATCTGGACGGAACGGGCAGTGTGAGAAAGGGTTTGAGTGAAAAGGGGCATCTTTCCAGCGGGGTTCCGGGATCTGTAGCGGGAATGTTTGAATCGCATTCACGCCACGGATCACTCCCCTGGCGGGATCTCGTGCAGCCTGCGATCGACCTGGCAATGAAAGGTTTTCCGCTCACGCGACGTCAGGCCAACAGTTTCAATTATCTGCAAGACACGTTGCGCCGATACAACACTGTCATGCCTGAGTTTCTGTTGCGGGATGAGTGGAGTGAAGGCGACACGATATTCTGGAAAGACCTGGGCCATACGCTCGAGCTCATCCGCGATCAGGGCGCC
>CBFGXV010000084.1:0-7996 GCA_965652755.1 uncultured Chryseosolibacter sp.
AGTTATTAAAAAACCGTCCGGACGTCAAACGGGCCGAGTTGGAGTTGGCCGCTGCCAAAATAGATGTGAAGGTGGCTAAGGCTGATTTTTATCCTTCTGTAAGGATCACTGCAGGAATGGGATACCAGGCGTTTAATCCAAAGTACCTGTTGCGAACACCGGAATCGTTGCTGTATTCCCTGGCCGGGGATTTCGTTGCACCATTGATTAACAGGAACGCAATCAAGGCAAATTATTATTCTGCCAACGCAAGACAGATCCAGGCGATATACAACTACGATCGCACTATCCTGACTGCCTACATCGAAGTCTCTAATCAGCTATCGAATATCAGTAATCTTAATAGGAGTTACGACCTGGAGTCAAAGCAGGTGCAAGCCCTGACGGAATCAATCGATATTTCCAACGTTCTTTTCAGATCTGCGCGTGCCGATTATATGGAGGTTTTATTGACACAGCGGGACGCGCTGGAATCAAAATTTGAACTGGTTGAAACCAGGAAGCGGCAAATGAATGCCATGGTTAATATTTACCAGGCGCTAGGTGGCGGATGGAATTAAAGACAAACATAACCTCGTAAATACTTCCGAACCAATACTTTAAATATTTGAATGCCCGATCCGATAAGTTGATTGATGTCCTTCAGCTTTCTTTACTCGAACTAGATGCAAGACGTGCATTTAATTGGATAGGCGCCGTACCTGCTGTATCATGAGCGAAATGCGGAGCCTTTATTGTTAGTTAACGATCATGGATGTTCCGTCATCTGTAAAGACAGACTCGTTCCTTAGTAACCTTTCGATCATGCCAGTGGTGATCTTTTGGATATCCGGATTTGTGCCAATGCCCCTGTCCGAACACCAATCCGTGGAACCGGTGTTGATGATAACTCCGGAAGATCGCGTCGGCTTAAAAACGATCCACGTAGCAACTCCTTCCTTTTCACCCCTGCGGACAAAGTCGTATCCGACGATTTCAGCTTTGAAAAAACCGGGGACCGGATAGTTCAGGGTTGGCGTGTTATCGTTTGTAAATTTCACAGGCGCCCCGTCAACTTCATCACTTGGGCAGCTGAGAACATCTCCGGCCGCGAGTGAAGTACCTTCTAACAGCGGAGAATTTTTGAGAATGCGATAGCCATTCCATCCGCTGTCCGTTTTCAGTCCGTACCCACCATTGTCGAAATCTGCTCCGATAGAAGTATATATCGGATAGCGAAGTGAGCGGTCATTCCAAAGTATGGTCTTTAACTTATCGCTCTTGACAGGATCTTCTTTTTTGTCGCGATAGCAGATCAGCTGCGTTTTCGATTTGTCATATCTCACCTGCCACCACATCGTGTTGCCGGAGAGAACCATCGCATTTTTTCCTTCATGGACAAAGCGATCAAAATTCTTTCGCGACTGGAGGGTCCAATACTCGTTGTGGCCGGGGATTATCAGAAGTTTGGATCTCCTTATGGAAACGTAGTCGTCCAGGTCTGCGTCTGTAATGTAACCAACATTGGAGAAATGTTGGAGCTGCATCCATTTAAGAAAGGCTTCGGCGTGTCCCGGCAATGGCATTGGTCTGAGAAGAGAGACTTTAACGGCGGCAGTGGATTGGGATGAATTAAACGCATACAGACTCTTGCCTCCGGCATTGCAATAAGCATTAACGGTATTTGACGGATAAACGATCGTTACTTCCGCGTCACGAGCCTTAATGATGAACGGAACTTTACCCTCCCATAAATATATTCCGCTAGCTAACGCCGGGGTTGCGAGTCTGAGAGTCAAAGTATATCCATAACCATTTTCGGAGGGATGCTCATTTGCGATCGCTTGTTTAAATACGCGTGTCTTTGTTTTGAATACAACTCTTCCGTGCAGGTCAAACAGTCGGAGACTAAAGTTGTTGACGGAACGGTCAGCGTTCAAGTATAAGTCGACTGAATCTCCTGGAAATGAAGACAGCTTGTTTGTATACCCGTCGATTATAGCGGCGCTCGATCCTGCAGCCCACAACATGGTGGCTGCGATGCCTAGAATGAAAAGTTTCAGTTGCACCTACAGGATCGTTTGCCCCTTGTGTGAATGTGTGAAATATTTTTTCAGGATCTCCTTTAGTCCTTCCTCTCTGGTTTTGGCGTAAATGCCTGTAACGCTGAAGCTTCGTATCTTTTCGATTTGTCTTGCTGAGAAACTGGACGAAAGGACAATAACCGGCGTGTCCTTGAATCGTTCTATACCTCGAAGGGCTTTGATAAAATTTAGACCATCCATCACCGGCATTTCAAGGTCGGTGAAAATGTAATCGGGGTTTATATTGTCTTCAAGGAGTGTTCGGAGGGCTTCTTCACCATTGGCCACGGCATAACAGCCCGTCGTAGAAGATACTTTCTGTAACGCATCTATAAAGATCTCCTGATCTTCCGGGTCATCATCTACAAGGAGGCAATATTTCTCTGTATTCATTTTCTTATTTGTTGTCGTTAAAAAATAAGAAGCCGATCGTGGCACTAAGACCGGCTTCTCTCCTGCAAAAAGTGGCGTCTTCTTCTATTTAAGCTTAACCCTCAGACTGCCGACGTACAGGTTGTCGTTAAGGATTTCAACTGTGTATACACCTGAATCCAGTTTCCGTTTCGGGGTGAAGACCATGTCCACCCGCTGGAGACTATTGCCGAAAGTCCTGTCTTCTGTCGAAGCGATGAAGTTGTTTTGTGAAGGTGTCGTTGTGGCGGCAAATGTTCCCAGAGCTTGTGGGAGCAAGTTGCCCTTTGCATCGATTATTCTGAAGCTGAGATTTTTTAAGCTCGCGGCTACGTCGAAGTTTGCAATGATTTGTTTTGTTTGCCTTGCCTTAATGGTAAGTTTTCCTTTTCTGCCTTTAACGGCATGGACTTGTGATTGATCGATTGCGGCGAACACTGCCCGATTCAAATTGTCTGTTAGTGTTTTGTTCTGTTCCTGAAGAAATGCAATACGGCGTTCAAGGTCACCATTGCGTGCGTCGAGCTGTGCATTTTCATTCGTCAAAGCCTGGAGCTGATTCTGCAACTCGCTGTTAAGCTCTGTTAGTTGTTGCCGTTGCTTTCTTATCTGATGCAGGCTGATGTTTTCCCGCTTGATGCGGTTGTACTCCAGTTCCTGCGTTTCCAGTTTGGCGGAAGTGGACTTCATCAGTTCCCGCATTTCATCACTTTCACCTGTAACACGCGAGAGATGATCCTTCATCTTTTGCATGTCTTTTTCCAGCAAAAGTTTTTCTGACAGAAGTGTTTCTGACTTCAGTTTTTGTTCCTGCAGGCCTGTTTCAAGAGAGCTGTTAACACGTTTGGTTGCCATCAGCCAGAACAGGCTTCCGACCAGTAAGGCTGTAAGCGCGATGCTGATTGCCGTTGAGTTTGTGTACTTTTTCATATTAAATGTTTTAATAATCAAACTAACGGACGGCATCTAAGGGGGGCATTAAGACCATATTAATTCGCGATTAAAATTCAGATGTCGCGAAAAAAAATGCCCACCGGTGTTGATAACCGGTGGGCAGAGGAGTTGGTAAACCTGTAAACGTGAACCATCGTCCTATTAGCGGCTTAATTTAACAGAAATGACATCAAGACGGGATTAAAAGCAGATTAAATCGGGATTAAAAATGGAGTCCATGCAAGGGCAGTCGTTTTCAATGCTTTCTGGTGTCTCTTTTTTTAACGCATTTTTAATACGGTCTTAATGTTATTATATTAAATAGCATAAACCCACAATCCTATGAACGACCTTTCTGCCGCGGTGATGATTATCGTTGTCTTTCTGGTGATAACGATCCTTTTTTTTGCAATCCTGAAACGCATTGGGCGGATCAAGTAGAACGTCAGTTTCTTCATGACCAGAGAACCCGGTATGCCGCCTCGTGATTCCCTGAAAGTGCCTTTCCTGCGTGCTTTTTCTTTTGCAACTTTGCGTTCATAGCCCTGCTGGAGCAACCATTGTCGTAAATAGTTAGATGAATGAATATTCTGGTAGTTGAGGATGAGCAGAAAGTTGCGGCCTTTTTGAAGAATGGGCTTGAGGAGCAAGGTTATCGGGTAGAACTGGCGTATGATGGGTATACGGGAGAGAAATTAGCGCTGAGCCGTGATTATGATGTGATGTTGCTGGACGTTATCATTCCGCAAATTAACGGGGTTGAGCTTTGTAAGAAAATAAAGTCTGTAAAACCCGGCATGCCAATACTTATGCTCACGGCGCTGGGTACAACAGATGATAAATTAGCGGGTTTTGATTCCGGCGCGGATGACTATTTGGTAAAACCTTTCGAGTTTAAGGAGCTCGTGGCCCGCATACGGGCATTGACGAAGAGATCCCAGGGATCACAATCTGCATACATACCCAACACACTTACAGTCGGGGACCTTCGGCTCGACCTCGACAAAAAGATTGCCATCAGGGAAGACAAAATCATTTCACTGACTGCTAAAGAGTTTGGCCTGCTCGAATATCTGATGAGAAACAAGGGGCGTGTAGTCTCGAGACCGGATATAGCAGAGCAGGTTTGGGATACGACGTTCGATACAGGTACGAACGTCGTGGAAGTCTATGTCAACATACTAAGAAAAAAAATCGACAAAGATTTTCCGGTGAAGCTCATCCATACCCGCATCGGACTCGGATATGTCATTAAGGAGGCATGAATATCCGCACAAAGCTTACTCTGAGGTTCATCCTCATCACAGCGATTATTTTCCTGTTGGCTTCGGTGCTTATCTATTACCTGTCTGCGGAGTACAGGCAAGAGGATTTTTACACCCGGCTGCATAACAACGCAAACAATACCGCGAAGTTACTGATCGATGTGGATGAAGTGGATAGCGAGTTGTTGCGACGTATTGAACGCGACAACCCCGTCAGACTTCCCAGTGAAAGGATCATCGTTTACAACTATCGCGATACTGTTCTATTTTCTACCGACGAAGATAATATAATCAACGTCGACACAGCGTTGCTTGACCGTATCCGGATCCAGGACGAGCTTAGATACGAACAGGGGGAGTATGAAGTTCTTGGATTCCTCTTCAAAGGCAGGTATGACCGGTTTGTTGTAATTGCGGCGGCAACTGATATCTACGGTTTCAAAAGGTTAAAGAATCTCATCTTCATTCTTCTCCTGGTCTTTGTGATCAGCATTGTCGTTGTTTCGTTTTCTGGTTGGTTTTACGCTGGTCGGGCACTCAGGCCGATTGCGCGGGTGGTAAGGCAGGTTGATGAAATATCCATCGCGAATTTGGACATCAGGCTTGACGAAGGCAACGGACAGGATGAGATTGCGATGCTGTCGAAAACGTTCAATAGCATGCTGTCGCGGCTTGAGACCTCTTTCAAGGCCCAAAAAAATTTTATTTCCAACGCGTCACACGAACTCCGTACTCCCTTGACGGCTGTCACCGGTCAATTGGAGGTTACACTTTTGAACCCGAGGTCATCAGAGGAATACAAAACTGTTATCCAGTCTGTTCTTGAGGATATTATATACCTTAACCGTTTGTCGAACCGTTTACTGATGTTAGCCCAGACTACGGCAGAGGACCGCCGGAATGGAATGGGCGCCGTCAGGATCGATGAGGTAATATGGCAGGCGAAAGAAGAGGTTCGAAGGCACCATACAGACTTCAAGGTAAATATTGACCTCGAAGAGGATCTGGATGACACGAGACTGACGATCAACGGCGATGAGCAATTGCTCCGGACTGCTTTTGCGAACATCATGGAAAATGGATGCAAATACTCAAGCGACAAAACAACAAATGTTTTCATTCACAAATCGATTGATAGTTTGACTGTGCGATTTAAAGATGAGGGCTTGGGCATTGCTCCGGAAGACATAGCGAACATCTTCGAGCCGTTCTACCGCGGTTCAAATACATTAAATATTAAAGGACATGGGATCGGTCTCTCGATGGTGAAAGCAATTGTTAAGCTGCATCATGGCACGATTCAGCTTACGTCACAGGTGAATCATGGAACGACGTTCATCATTCAGCTTCCACTTGCCAGCAAAACCAAGCGCTGGTAACAGTTTTTTCCGTCCGTGGATTGATGTTGCTATCAAAAATTAGCCTCCCTTCCTGCCGCGGCAAATGCCGGAGCGAAAAGAGAGGCTTTTGCTGCCATTAAGCTGAGAACAGGCACGCGGGGCAAAATATTTTTTCTGGTTCGATGCCTCGCCTTTTATTTCCGTCCGAATATTTCATACACAGCGCCATGGCTGATAGACACTTATATATTTCCATCGGCCCCGCTTTCTGCAGCTGACCCCGTCGCCCAACATCGCCGATGAAGATGTACAGCTTACCGTCAGGACCCAACTTCAATACACCGCCATCGTGATTGCCGCGTGCCGGTTGCCCTGCATCTTCCTGAATGGCCCTCAAGCGGATTGCGTTCCTTTGTTAACGTGCCGGAGCCGGCACCCCACACGAAACAGTCAACCCTGTTTCCAAGCGGCGGAGTTTGAGATAATATGTTTGTGTCTGCCCCCGATGTGCTTTCAGTCCAGTACAAATACACGCCGGGGCTTGGAAGGGAATTCCGGATGAAGTGCGATCCCGAGCAACCCTCGCTCGGAGCCGTTGTTCACTGCAAGGTCCAGTGCCGTGCCGGCGACGACGCCGTTGGTAACACGCAGGACCTTGCCGGTGTTCTTCTCGAGCACCAACTGCGCTGACCGGGTCAGGTCTAAGCTGGTGGCTTCCTTTTAGTTTTCGGATCTTCATCGTATATTCATCATGGCTTTGAAAGAGACCTCTTCCCCGGCGTGGCAAGGGACCTTTCCTTTCACACAGGGAAACACATCATTCACTGGATGCCGAGATCATGATTGACGGGCGCAAGCCATTGTTCAACATAACATCGGATCTAAAGTTTGTTATTCATGTTCTTTGGCCTGGCCCAGTCATCCTCAGTACTACTGAAGGTTTATAAAGAAACGTCAGAAATCCAGCAAGTGATGAAATGTAATGTTTGTATCGTAATCTGCAGCCTGCTAGCTTGTTCGTGCTATGCGCAAATGCAGACGGCTGCAGTTGATCATTATCTTTTTCCGGGATTTGTTCAAGGAATTGTTCTGTTGAAGAATGGCAAGACGGATCCTAAGCTGCTCAACTATAATTGCCTGACCGAGCAACTCGTTTTCGATAACCGCGGCCGTATCCTGGCAGCCCCGGATGATCAGCTGCAGCGCGTAGATACGGTGTACATCCAGGAACGCAAGTTCATAATATTAAACGGAAAAGTTGTGGAACTGATTGATCATGGTTCGTGGAATTTGTGTGTCGAGCATAAATGCAACTTGAAGGATCAAGGCAAAGACGTCGGTTATGGTGGTACGTCACAAACTTCAGCCATCGACAGGCCGTCCGCGATACGGTTAGGCGGAAATATCTACAACCTGCAATTACCGGAGGGTTTTGAGACAAGACGGTATTCTTTTTATTGGCTAATGAAAAATGGTGAAACAAAGCAATTCATAAACATGAAGCAATTGAAGAAAATATATAAGGACAAGGCCTCATTATTCAGTGCTTATGTTAAAGGAAATGAGGTGGTCTTTGAAAACCACCAACATATTGTTCAACTGATTCAACATATGGAATCAAATTGAGACCGCGCAAAAATGTGGGGCAGGTTCCCCTCGTTATTTCTTTCTTACCTGTCGCGTAATAATCTTACCGGAAATATTGATGTTTAGAAAATAGAGTCCAGCCGGCCAGGTTGAACCTAACTTATAGTCCGAATTAGGGCTCAATCCCTTGATCTCCTCCATGGGAAAGCCGGTGCTCGTGTAGGCTTTTACGATGATAAAATCATTTTCATCACCGTTTATCCTGAACGAGAAATCTGTGGTGAAAGGATTTGGATAGGGCGTATCACTGGCGCCTTCGAAACCATTGGGATCTCCGGCAGAGCTTACTGTTGCGCTGGACATGGTGCCGCATGGGCCCGGTGGTGCCGTACCTAAA
>CBFGXV010000085.1:0-7991 GCA_965652755.1 uncultured Chryseosolibacter sp.
TTGGCATAGTCGAAGAACACATCGAATCCGGCAATACCCGTTCCGGCTGTAGTCTTGGTTGGGGATTGCGAGATCGTGTTGACCCGCACCTTTTTCTTTTTCCCAAAGCGGTGACCGTAGCTGCGGGCGATCGACTCTAGCACCGCCTTTGCCTGGGCCATATCGGAATAGTCAGGAAACGTCCGTTGCGAAGCGATGTATGACAATGCAACGATTGATCCGTATTCATTCATTGCATCGGTCTTTTCGGCGGTTTGCATCACCTTGTGAAAAGAGAGTCCGGAAATATCCAGCGTTTTCAGAAACCATTCATAATTAAGGTCGCCATAATCTCTGTCCTTCCTGACGTTTGGACTCATGCCTATGGAGTGCAGCACAAAATCGATCTTTCCGCCGAGCACCTCCATCGACCGGGTAAACAATGTATGGAGGTCCTGCTCTGAAGTTGCATCAGCGGGGATCACTTCAGCATTGCATGACTTAGCCAGTTCATTGATCTTGCCCATGCGCAAGGCGATAGGTGCATTTGTGAGGGTAAAGGTTCCTCCCTCCTCCTTCACTTTGAGAGCCGTTTTCCAGGCAATCGAGTTTTCGTCCAGCGCGCCGAAGATGATTCCGCGTTTTCCTTTTAGCAGGTTATATCCCATAGTCTTAAAGCCTTTTCAAATTGTGCCGCAATATTACAAATAGTCGGGTAAGGCGGAAATCCCGGCAAGAAATTCAGGCGGCCATATAATAAAAAGATCCGGCAAATTCATTAAATTACTATCGCCTAAAACCTTAATCCTATGGAAAGTCATACCGAATTTATCACCGCATGGGACCGATATATGAGCCTTGGGGCCTATATCTGTGTGGGGGTCGCAATCCTGATCCTGCTGTATCACGAGGTACGGATCATGCTCATCCGCGACTACAAACAGAAATACGATTATGTAAACCTGAACGAGATCAGATTTTTCTGGTACGCGGTGATCGCGCTCATCACGGGTGCGGCGTTTTACTCAAATGCCATTGGCACTAAAATGGTATTTTCCGATGTCACCATCTGGTTCTACGTGAGGATCTTTATGACTGCGAGCTTCGCCGTCGTGGCGTATTTTGTTTTCTACAGCCTCGTAAGGATCTATTATCCCGGGTATGTGGAAAAACGCTTGAACAAGCTGCGCCACAAGCCGAGGATCTCCCCGCAAGGCAATGTTATGCGAAAACTGAAGGAACGCGAGGAGGAAGCACATCTCGAGCCCGAGCTCTTCAGGGAACAAAACGAGGTTCATTCAGTGGATTACGATGTATGGCTCGATGAAAAGACGGGATACACGCGCGTCGAAAAATATCACGCGTACCAGCACTCGGAAGAATGTCCGGAATGTGGTTATGTCACCTTCCGGCTGAGGAAGGAGGAGATCCTGGAACAGCCTACAGACGAAAGTCCGGGTATTCTTGTAAAACACTACCGGTGTTCGTATTGCCATCACAGGGAGGTGCGCGAATCTATCGTGGCGAGGCTATCTGAAAACGTGGTCGGTAATTAGAGTCTGTTTCTGCGGTGAGAAGGCCACCAGCCCTCGAGTTACTTTGCAGGGTTGCCAAATATTCCGGCGGGGTTCGTGATGGAAATGCCGTATTATTTCCCAATTTGCCATTTCAGAAAGGCCCATTAAAGGTGAAATGGAGAACAGATACACAAGACCCATCGGGATTTTTGACAGTGGAATAGGAGGACTTACGGTAGCTCACGCTATCAAGAGGTTGTTGCCCGATGAAGACTTGATCTATTTCGGTGATACGGCACATCTCCCTTATGGGGACAAGTCAGAAGCAGCCATCCAGGTATATTCAATCAAAATTGCGGACATCCTTTTAAAAAAAGGCTGCAAGGTGATCGTCATCGCCTGTAATTCAGCAAGTTCAGCCTCATACGAGTTACTGAAGGAATACGTCCGGACCGACACGCACATCATTAACGTGATCGATCCCATGGTGGACCTGGTAACAAAAAATTTCAAGGGAAGCGAAATTGGTCTGATCGGCACAAAGCGCACCGTCCAGTCGGGTGTGTATGCGCGTAAGATCCAGGAAGCGAACAAAAATATTCGTTTGCACTCCCTGGCCACTCCGTTGCTCGCTCCCATGATCGAGGAAGGCTTTTTCAACAATCAGATCAGTCATGAGATCATAGCCCAGTATCTGGCTGACCCCGAGCTTCAGAATATTGAAGCCCTTATCCTGGCATGTACTCACTATCCACTCATGAAAGAAATACGGGAATACTACAAGGGAAATATGACCGTGCTCGACTCGTCAGAAGTAATTGCCCAGGCCCTTCAGAAATACCTGAAGGATGAAGGACTTTTGAACGTTGCGCACAAGGCGGAGCACCATTTCCTGGTGTCTGATTTTACTGATTCATTCGAATCTTCGGCGCGTATGTTTTTTCACGAATCCGTAAAACTTGAAAAGCATTCACTCTGGAATTGACCATGTATTACACCAGTTGTGGACAATTCCGGAAGCACAGAAGTCAAATCTGTCGACTGGAAGAATAATTTTAGCATCTTAGATAGAAATATCGGGTATTGACAACCATCGTTTTCCTTTTGCCTTTTTTAGTCGTTTACGCGATTCTCGCGATCTACGCAGAGCGGAAAATATCGGCCTTTATCCAGGACAGGCTGGGGCCGATGGAGGTCGGTTATTACGGTATTGGCCAGACAGTTGCGGATCTCATCAAACTGCTTCAGAAAGAGGATATCGTGCCGGCCCGGGCAGAACGGGGTTTGTTCAAAATTGCCCCTGTTGTAATATTTGTTTCTGTATTTGCAGGTTTTGCGGTACTGCCACTGAGTCCATCGTGGACCGGCGCCGCACTTTCCTCGGGACTATTTTTTCTACTTGCCATCATCTCTCTTGATGTCATAGGCATTATTCTCGCGGGTTGGAGTTCCAACAATAAATACAGCATGCTTGGCACGATGCGTTCCGCGGCGCAATTGATATCCTACGAAGTACCCCTCGGGCTATGCGTTGTGGGCGTCTGCATCCTTTCGCAAACGCTGAACCTTCAGGAGATCTCATATCAACAGGGCATACTCTCCACAGAACCGCAATATCTGTTCAACATCCCGTCGTGGAATATCCGCGTGGATCAAACCGGAGGATTTATTGCCTGGAATATATTCAGGATGCCGCTCCTTTTTTTTACATGGCTGATCTTCTTTATTGCCTCGCTGGCTGAGTGTAATCGCGCGCCCTTCGATCTGCCCGAAGCTGAATCCGAGCTTGTAGCCGGCTTTCATACTGAGTACTCCGGATTCCGTTTTGCGGTAATCATGCTCGGAGAATATGCGATGATGTTGCTGGTAAGCATACTCGGGGCAGTGTTGTTTTTCGGAAGCTGGAATTCACCCCTTCCCGATATCGGTCCAGCGAAATTGGCAACCTGGACGACCGGTCAGCCTGGAACGATCGCATCGTCAGTGTGGGGGATCTTCTGGCTGATGAGCAAATCATTGTTTTTTGTCGCCGTCCAGATCTGGATACGCTGGACGTATCCCAGGTTAAGAGTAGATCAGCTCATGGCATTGAGTTGGAAATACCTGACGCCGGCAGCGTTATTCCTGATTGTACTTTTTTCATTTTGGAAAATCATATTCATTTGAGTTAGCGTGAGGTTCATCTGCACATATATCGTCATTTCATTACTCAGTTCCTGCTTTGCGCTTGGCCAGGGTCCGATTGACAGTCTTGAGTCTGCTTTGAAGGGAGACATCCCGGATTCGAGCAGGATCTTTATGCTGATCAGCCTTTCACGGGAATACCAGTATACGAACATCAACAAAAGCAGGGATCTTGCAGAAAAGGCTCTCAGGATCGCCGAGACACACAACATCAGGAACCAGAAGGTCCGGGCGTATCAAAACCTCGGCTCGCTGTATGCCATCTGCGGCGATTACAGCAGCGCCCTGCGCTACGACAACCTGGCCTTGCAGGTCAGTCTGGAAAACAAAGACAGCGTTAATCTCAGCATTGACTACAACAATGTGGCTAATGACTATTACGACCTCGGGGAGTACGATGAAGCATATTATTATTTCACACAGTCGTACAGGATTGCCCAGTTTACCGATGACAGCCTGCGGATGGCCATCGCCCTCCACAATGTCGGCAGGGTATTTAAAGAACTCGGACAATACGACCGCGCGCTGGCGCACCTGAACCTTTCGATGAACATGAGTCAGAGCATCAATGACCTGGAAGGTGTTCCCTACTCACTCGACGAGATCGGGGACGTTATGCTGCGCAAAGGTGAATATGATTCTGCCCTGACCATACTGCTCAGGTCCGTCAATTTTACCCGGAAACAAAAAGAGCTTGTGCTGGAGCCCAGGACACTGGCAAAACTTGCGACCGTCCACTTACGATCGGGAAATTACGAGGACGCGCTTGCCTATTACGATACAACTTACCGCTGGCATGAGCGGACAGGAAATGAATTCGGCATCGCCGAAGTTGAGCTCGGTCGCGGTCAGGTTTTTATTCACCAGGAAAAATATGACGCAGCGATGCAGTCCATTAACCGGAGCCTTGCTTTGGCAAAGCAATCGAACGCAAGGACACTTGAGATCCGCGGGTACCAGGCCCTCGCAAATCTGTACGAACTAAGGAATGACTACAAGAACTCGCTTGCATATTTCAAACAATTTAAAAATCTCGAGGATAGCCTGTTCAGCCAGGACATGCAGGAGAAATTACTTCGCGATCAGATTCGCTTTGAAACCGAAGCCAAAGACACCGAGATCGCCGCCCTCAATCAGGAGCGGAACGTGAAGGATGACACAATCAAGAAACAGGAATTCGTCAGGAACATACTTGTCGTAGTAATGGCGCTGAGCGTCATCCTGCTCGCCACGGTATATCGCAGCGGTCAGCGCCGCAGACAGATCAACACCCTCCTGCTAAGACATCAACAGGAAATGGAAACCCGCAGCGAAGAACTCGAGCGGCTTAACCAGGTGAAAGACAAATTCTTCTCGATCATCTCGCATGACTTGCGCTCCCCTATCAACGCCCTGGCCGGCCTGCTCGACCTGCTCGACAAGGGCGCTGTAAAACCTGATGAGCTTTCCATACACATACACGAGCTGAAGTCCAGGTTCAACCACACGCGCACGCTCTTGAACAACCTGCTGGACTGGACGTTGTTGCAGATGGACAAGCTCAACCTCCAGCCTACCCGCATCGACCTCCAGAAGATCGTGGATGAGAACATCCAGTTGCTGGGTTCGGTACCCAACAAACAGATCGTTCTGCACAACAAGGTGCCCGCCGGAACAATCGGTTATGCGGACTCAAACACCGTTAACCTGGTACTCCGGAACCTTATGACGAACGCCATCAAGTTTACAAACGATGGCGGAAAAGTGATCATCTCTGCAGCTGACCGGGAAACCGAGCTGCTGATATCCGTGCAAGACAACGGCGTGGGTATGAACGACGAGGTGCTGAAGATACTGTTCGACAAGACCGCACCCTACACGACCCGGGGTACGGCAAACGAGAAAGGAACTGGCCTAGGCCTGATCCTATGCAAGGAATTTGTTGAAAAGAACGGCGGCAAAATATTCGTAGAAAGTGAAGTGGGCAAGGGAAGCAAATTCTCCTTTACATTGCCCAAGCCGGAATAATCTCCCCCCTTTAAGTTCCATGCACTGATTTTTCTTTGTTATTTTTGGGCTGACCCGCGCCAATGGCCCAAAAGAGAGATTCGTACTTAAGAAACATCGCAACCGCAGTCCGTTCGCTCTCTGACGGACTGAAGCTCACTTTTTTACACCTTTTGCGCGCCAGAAAAAAAAGGAGCATCGTTCCGATCATGGACGAGAAATACTTCCGTCATACGGAAGGGATCTCCACCATCCAGTATCCGCATGAAATGATCGCGGTACCCGACAACGGCCGCTATCGGCTTCACAACGAGATCGACGATTGCATTGTCTGTGATAAATGTGCAAAGATCTGTCCGGTAGACTGCATTGAGATCGAGCCGATCAGGGCTACGGAAGAGATCGGTAAGACATCTGACGGAACTCCCAAAAGGATATATGCGGCCCGCTTTGACATCGACATGGCAAAGTGTTGCTTTTGCGGATTGTGCACAACGGTCTGTCCTACCGAGTGTCTGACGATGACAAAAGTTTTTGATTTCAGTGTACCTGATATCCGGGAACACACGTTTGCGTTTGCGGAAATGTCCCAGGCAGAGATCGCAGAGAAAAAGAATCTCTTTGAAGTGCATCAAAAAAGCAAAACATCTGCGAGCACCGCCGTCAGGGAAGAAACAACATCTGGCGCGACACCACCACCCGAAGTCAAACCCGCGGCGCCCAAACCTGTGTTCCGACCTAAAATCAAACCGCCGGGCGCGCCGCCAACAACATGAGCTTCACAGATCTTTTGTTCGTTGTCTTTGCGCTGCTTGCAACATTCGGAGCGTTGGCCATCTTATTTTCGCGCAACGTGTTCAAAAGCGCGGTGTACCTGCTTGTGACACTGTTGTCAATTGCGGCACTTTACGTCTTAACGTATGCGGAATTTCTCGCTGTTACGCAGATACTCATTTATGCTGGAGGTATCACGATCCTGATCATTTTTGGAATTATGCTAACCACCAGGATTACCGGTCAGCCATTGGTCGTAAAAAATACGCACATCCTCAGCGGTTCCCTGGCAGCGATAGCGCTTTTTATCCTGTTGGTAAAATTCATTTCCCCGTTATCGCCGGGACGCACTTCGCTGGAACCAAAAGACATCAGCCACATTGCCTTGCAGATCTTCAGCATCTATTCGCTGCCCTTTGAAGTGGCCGGAGTCTTGCTTCTCATCTCACTCGTCGGCGCAGCGGTTGTAGCTTCACACTTAAAGTCAAAAGCTTGATGCAACCACTCCAGTTTCTCTTGTACCTCGCGGCCCTTCTGTTTTGTACGGGATTGGCCATCGTGATCGTCAAGAGGAACGCCATCATGGTATTGATGGGTATCGAACTCATGCTTAATGCCTGTAACGTCAACCTGGTTGTTTTTAACCAGGAGCATGGCCCTTCGGCCGATGGGCATATCTTCGCTTTATTTGTGATCATCGTTGCCGTTTGTGAGGCTGCCGTGGGGCTCGCAATCATTCTCCGGGCCTACCGGTATTATCATACGTCGGTGCCGGATGAGATCGCTGAACTAAAAGGATAACATTGGATAACTTCTTTCATACCCTTGTCTATTCCGCTCTTCTCGCGCCGCTCGCGTCGTTCACAACGGTATGCCTGTTGCCAATTCGACGCGACAGCGCTGTATCCATAGTTTCCTTATTCTGTGCAGCCATCGCATCCCTGAGCGCGGCAATATTGTTAGCTGTGTTTTGGAACGCGCAACCGGCGGTTATTTCCCTTCAATGGTTCACGGTCGGCGACATCACATTCAGTGCCGACCTTGCGCTCTCGAACAGCAGCCTGCTGATGCTCGCCGTAGTATCGTTCATCTCGCTGCTCGTTCATCTCTACTCGACAGCATACATGAAGGGCGACACTTCCTGGAAGAGGTATTTTGCCATGCTGGGTTTCTTTACCTTTTCAATGCAGGGAATCGTGTTAAGCGATAACCTCCTGTTCCTTTTTATTTTCTGGGAACTTGTAGGTTTTTCCTCCTACATGCTGATCGGCCACTGGTCGGAAAGGCCCGAGGCCGGAAGGGCGGCGTCAAAAGCATTCATCATGAACCGGGTCGGTGATGCGGGTTTCCTCGTTGGCCTGATGATCATCTGGACGGTCTACGGAACATTTTCCCTGAGTGAGATCTTTACTTTACCGGCCGATCCATCGTGGCAGACCGCCGGAGCTCTTTGTATCTTCTGCGGCATCGTTGGAAAGTCGGCGCAGTTTCCGCTGTTCACATGGTTGCCGGATGCAATGGAAGGCCCCACGCCGGTATCCGCGCTGATCC
>CBFGXV010000086.1:0-7963 GCA_965652755.1 uncultured Chryseosolibacter sp.
TCGGTGGCAACGGCGGAATTTATTTCGATACTTTGAAAAGAACGAGCGAATTAGTCATTGAAAAAATACTGGCCTTGTCCGGGTTGGTTACCGTTCTTACCACCATCGGAATAATCTGGGTCCTCGTATCGGAGTCATGGGGATTCTTTGCAACCGTGCCGCTAAAGGATTTTCTGTTCGATACGGAATGGACACCGCTCTTTACTCAGAAGCGCTATGGCATCTTGCCTCTTTTGTCGGGAACACTTCTCACCACCGCGATTGCTATCCTGACTGCGGTACCACTGGGCATTGTAATCGCAGTCTATCTTAGTGAATACGCGAACCGCGATTTCCGCAAAGCGCTGAAGCCCGCGCTGGAAATTCTTGCGGCGGTGCCTACCGTCGTGTACGGTTTTTTCGCGCTGACAGTCGTGACACCTTTTCTGCAAACTTTCATTCCGGGGTTGGGAAGTTTTAATGCCTTGTCTGCGGGAATTGTCATGGGTATTATGATCATCCCTGTGATATCCTCACTAAGCGAAGATGCGTTATACGCTGTGCCCAAATCGTTGCGAGAAGCCTCATACGGAATGGGGGCCACTAAATTTCAAACATCCTTTAAAGTTGTCGTGCCCGCAGCATCTTCTGGCATCATGGTTTCTATCATTCTCGGCATTGCCCGCGCTGTTGGCGAAACGATGGTGGTTGCCATCGCGGCAGGGCAACAACCAAATCTGACGCTGGATCCGCGCGAGGCAGTAGAAACCATCACCGCGTACATCGTTCAGGTAAGCCTCGGCGATGTTGAGCACGGCTCCATTGAATACAAGACCATCTTCGCGGCAGGGATCACACTCTTTGTCTTTACGTTCCTGTTAAATAATCTCAGTTTCTGGTTGAAGAAAAAATATCAGGAGAAATATGAGTAGCATCAGAACAAATCGTTTGATCGACGCCGGTTTCAAATATGTAGGTATAGCCTGCACATTCTTCGGTATTGTGGTGCTGCTTATCTTTCTGGGAGACATTGTCATTAAAGGCATTACGCGCATCGACTGGGATTTCCTTACGAACCTTCCATCGCGTCGCGCTGAGCGGGCTGGCATTCTCACCGCGTGGACGGGGACAGCCTGGATACTTGGACTTACGGCTATCATATCTATACCCTTGGGAATTTCCGCGGGGATATACCTGCAGGAGTACGGCACGAAAAACCGCATGGCCAGCTTTATCGAGCTCAACATCGCAAACCTGGCGGGGGTGCCTTCCATCATCTACGGTTTGCTCGGTCTCCAGATATTTGTCAGAACCCTGAATTTTGGAGGCAGTTTACTCGCAGGCGCGTTCACGCTCGCACTGTTGATACTTCCCATCATCATCGTTGCCACGCGGGAGGCGCTGAAGGCAGTTCCGAATTCGCTGCGGGAAGCATCTTATGGAATGGGGGCAACCAAATGGCAAACGATCTGGTACCAGATCCTGCCGGCGGCCTCCGGAGGAATACTTACGGGAATTATCCTTGCGCTTTCACGAGCGGTGGGAGAAACCGCTCCACTGATCGTGATCGGCGCGCTGGCGTATGTACCTTTCGTTGCGGAAAGTCCTATGGATGAATTCACAGTTTTGCCTATCCAGATATTTAACTGGGTGTCGCGGCCACAGGAGGCGTTCCTGGTGAATGCTGCTGCCGCGATCATCATCTTGCTCGCGATTACTTTTGTGATGAATGGAATTGCGGTATATCTGCGCAATCGCTGGCAAAAGAAAATAAGCTGGTGAGATCTGTCATTTGATATAAGAGCAAGCACAGGACGTAGCGGTTGAGGATCTTGAAAGGAACTTTTAATTTACCACGCGGTTAACCATTGTAAATGAAACCAATTGAAGCTAAAAATGTCGACGTCTACTACGGGGACAATCATGTTCTGAAGGATATCAACATGGGCATCAAGGAAAATACGGTAACTGCATTCATCGGTCCGTCCGGATGCGGGAAGTCCACTTTTCTGCGCACGCTGAACCGCATGAACGACTATATCGACAGTTTCAGAAAAAAAGGTAAAGTCTTTATCGACGGCAAGGAGATCTATGACAAGAAGGTCAGAGTCGAGGAGTTGCGGCGTAAAGTAGGAATGGTCTTTCAGAAGCCAAACCCTTTTCCCAAGACCATTTATGAAAATGTTGCTTATGGACTGAAGATCCATGGGATCGACGATAAAAGAGAGATCAACGAGCGGGTTGAGAAATCACTGAAGCAATCTGCCCTCTGGAATGAAGTCAAAGACAAGCTCAACAAGCCAGCTTTGTCGCTATCCGGAGGTCAGCAGCAAAGACTGTGTATAGCCAGGACGTTGGCCGTGAAGCCGTCTATTATACTGATGGATGAGCCGGCATCGGCGCTGGATCCGCTTTCCACTTCGAAGATAGAGGAGCTTATCCACGAGTTGAAGGAGAAGTATACGATTGTGATCGTCACCCATAACATGCAGCAGGCTGCCAGGGTGAGCGACCGCACTGCATTTTTCTATCTCGGGGAACTGGTGGAGTACGACAAAACCTCGGTGATCTTTACCAATCCCTCGAGTAAACAAACTGAAAATTATATCACTGGAAGATTCGGCTGATCCTTCCCTAAAAACAAATCCATATGCCAGCGATTGATCCGGAATTACAGGCGCTAAAAGAAAATCTGCTAGACATGCTTTCAATGGTGAAAGACCAGATGGAGAAATGCGTGGAGGCAATCCAGAAACAGGATATCGACGTAGCAAAACAGGTTGTTGATGATGAAAAGAAGATCAACATTCAGGAACTAGCCATCGACCGCGATTGCGAGAATATCCTTGCCCTCCATACACCCGTCGCAACGGACCTGCGATTGGTGCTCGCCACGCTGAAGATCACCAACGATCTTGAAAGGATCGCCGACAGCGCAAAGAGCCTGGCGAAAGTTCTGTGCAAGGATATCTCAAAAAAAGAATTTGGCTGGATTGAATCTTTCGGGATTGTACCCATGCTTGAGATAATCGCTGATATGCTGAAGGAAATGGGTATTGCCCTGAAGAAGAATGAGACCAGACCCGCGCTGAAAGCGGCCAAAAAAGACGAGGAGCTCAACGATTACTTCAAGAAAGCTCTTAAGACGACGCCTTCGCTGATTGTTAAAAATCCGGACGATGCAAAAGCCATCCTCACTTTGATGTTGATGGTGCGCAATCTTGAACGCTCAGGCGACCTTACAAAAAACATTGCGGAAGAGCTTGTTTTCCATATGGAAGCGCGGGTGCTGAAGCATCAACGCAAGAAGTAATCGTCAGGCGATTATAAAAATGTAAGGCTGGGCGTTCATGCTGAACTTGCTCTGGGGTATTCCCTTAGTCTTTACAAAATGGGCAAGGACCTTTGACGAATGCTCTCTTTTGCACGCAACGAATTTTGCTGCTTTTTCGATACCCGCATTCTTTAGCAAGCTCTTGAGCGTTGCTTTGTCACGCGCCCCGATCTCACAACCAGGCTTGATCTCAGCTTCAACCTTCGCAATGACTTCATTGATCTCAGCAATTGTCTTTTCGTTCTCCATTCAGGCTTATTTGTGCTAAACTTAACAAGCTGGAACGATAAAACAAAAATGTTACCCCGTGTAGCTCACGGTTTTATTCTGAGCTTGTTGGCCACGGATGTCACGCCCCGGATGGATTCGGCAAGATCCTCCGCACGTCTTTTTGAAAACTTGTCAGGCACACTTCCTGTTAATAATACTTCTCCGCCCTCTGAAGAGATCTCCAGATCTGAGGCGTCGAGCCAGGGATCGTCATGCAGACGTTGGTTCAGATCCTCGAGTATCCTTTCATCAGAACGGAGATAGTTGCGGGGCCCTTTGCCTCTGTGACCCTGACCGCTTTCAATGCGTTCGTCGATCGGGGAATATCCTTCGCGACTGGATCTTTCTTCGTGCCACGTGCGATCCGGGTCGACAGGTTGTCGCCAGTCACCGAGATGGCGATATGTATCACGATGTCCTTGATCGGGAAGGATGGCATGAGACTGATGCGGGCGGTAAGTGTTTCCGTAGTAACCACCAACGCCGTAGTTAGAGGAGTCTTCATCGCTGATGTGTGGCAATCCGGGTTCAGCCGGATATCCGATGCGCCGGATCTCATCTTTACCGCTGTAAAATGGCGGTGGCAGATGGCCGCGAAAAGTTGTTTCCATCTGAGCTTTTGAATGATGCTTTTCCATAAGTTCTTTTCAGCGGATGGATAAACATTATGCCTCGGAATTGTTGTAACGCGGAACAGCATTTTACACGTTCTTTCATGTGAGCACCCGAAAAAAGCCCAGCGAATTTAGAGATATAGGCCGCCTTCTGCTGAAATCGGGGCGACCGGCGCGGGTCATCAACTTCATCACGCTGTACCGCATCGTTACTTTCCCGCTTTTGATCTTCCTGATCGTCCAGGAAAACTTGCACTTGTTTAAGTGGTTGCTGGCCGCCAGCTTCTTCACGGATGCGATCGATGGTTTCCTGGCCAGAAAATATAATGCAACCAGCATCCTTGGTGCAAAACTGGACTCAATCGGCGACGACCTCACCGTCCTTGCAGCGGCTATTGGTCTTTTTGTTGTCCATTTTGAATTCGTGAAGGATCAGATGGTTTTATTAGCGGCGTTATTCGAACTGTTCCTGATACAGGTAGGATTGTCCATCTACAGGTACAGAAAGATCAGCACTTTTCATACGTATCTCGCAAAAACAGCAGCAGTTGTAACCGCCATTTTTATGCTATCCGTATTTTTTCTCGGAGACATAAATTATCCACTTTTTTATGCTGCTGCCGCTCTCACCGGCGTTGAGTTAATCGAGGAAATTGTTCTGGTCTTGTTGTTGCGCGATTACAGATCCAATGTAAAGGGACTGTATTGGGCTTTCAAGAGAAAATAAGAAAGATCGCGGCGTTTGAAAATGTTTCCTGCTCTGCGATGAACAGATTCGTTTCTGAGGTTCCCCAATCATCGCCCGTTATTGCCGAACAGCAAGTGGCATGACTATTTACCTGCTACGTTTGAACCTGCTCCGGAGACATCCGTAAAACAGTACGACGCCCGGAAGCGTACCGCAAATTTTAAAGCTTTAGATTATGGGATCAGTTAACATAGATACGGAAGACAACATCAGCATCAAGGATTTTGAGGATGGAAATTCTATCCAGGTACGGGTCATCATCGCACCGGCCGAAAAAGCTGAGTATGAAAAAGGCAAAAAAGTGAAGGTTGTTCACGAAGGAACGGAAATGAAGGGAAAGGTTGTATCCGAACCGATTCTCATTGACCGGAAACGGGAAGACGGCCGGATCACCCTGTCACTTATCGTCGAAAAGGAATAATTTTCCTCTCGCCCCGATCCACCTTAGTTGTTTCCCTGTGAAAGGCTGATATCGAGCTGGCCGGCAGAACTCCTTTGTGCGTGGTCATGGCCTGCGGGGTCGTTCACGCGCCATCGCCAGTTGCCATCCACCCATTTTGCATGCATTACTTCAGGTTGCGGTAAGCAGTCTTGTAACCAGGATCTATCGGCTTCCGCATTCGAAATTCCCCAAGCTATATTCCGCGGCACGACTTCAGCCGGAATACATTTGCTATTTTTGCCCGCGATGGCAGTAGGCAGAGATTATTTACAGGAAGTCCAGAAGTTTACCTCCAGTCAGTACTGGTATTCGGGGTGGCGTATAACTGCCGGGGTCATGGTACCCTTACTTGTTTTTATCTTAACGGGGTGGCTCGCAGTTGCAGTGCCCTTCTTGTGGGGAGCGCTGTTCGTAAGTCTCACAGATACGCCGGGGCCCATCCACCACAGGCGCAATGGAATGATTGCGGCAATCCTCCTCAACACAAGCGTTGTCTTACTCACAACGATCACAAAAGAATATCAGGCGCTGCTCGTCATCCAGATAGTGGTCCTGGGATTTTTTCTGACGATGCTTGGTATCTACGGCGGCCGCGCGGGTGCAGTGGGAACACTTGCCCTCGTCGTCATGCTTCTGAATTTGTTGTCCATCAATGAAGAGTACAACACGCTACAGGGCAGCCTTCTTATTGGTGCAGGCGGGTGCTGGTACATGCTCTTCAGTATGATGCTTCACGGTATCCGGCCATACCGGCCCGCCGAACAGGCCTTGGGAGAACACCTGATCGCCATCGCGGGTTACATCCGCGCCCGTGCAACCTTCTACCGTGAAGGCGCCGACCTCACGCAATGCTTTCACCGGGTGATGAAAGAGCAAAGTGAAGTGAGAGAGATTCAAACACAAACCCAGGAGTTGCTCTTCGCCACGCGCCGGTTTGTCGGCGACGCAAGCCCGCGCAGCCGCGCACTGATGATGATCTTCCTGGACTCCCTCGACCTTTTCGAGGAAACAATGTATTCTTACCGCGACTATGATGACATACAAAAATCGCTAGACACTTCAGGACTGCTCAATAAATATTACGGATTGATTCTGGAGCTCGCTGCCGGCGTCGAATATATTGGTATCGCCATTCAGGGAGGTACGCCCGTCAAAAAAGACTTTGATATCACACGCAGGATCAGCGATCTGAAACAGCTGACGGACGAACAACTTGAAAAAAGTACGGATACTGATCGCATCCGCAATCTTGAAGCGCTGACCAAGGTCCTCAATAACGTGCAGGAAATTTCAAACCGCATGAATCGCCTGATACTTTATACGCGCATGGGCGGAGATTCTGCAAGCACGTTCGAACGCGTCAGGCAGGTCAGTCGCGTGGCGGCCACGCAACCTATCGATGCAAAGTTCTTTTTGGGTAACCTGACTTTCAAGTCGGAGATATTCCGCCATGCCATCAGGCTCACCGTTGCGATGATCGCCGGCTATGGCGTGTCCGTTCTGCTTTCCCTCCAACACAGCTTCTGGGTTTTGCTGACTATTGTTACAATTCTCCGGCCAGCGTACGTTCTTACAAAGAAGCGCAACATCGAGCGCGTGGCCGGCACGCTGGTCGGCGTCATCGCTGTCTCGCTTATATTATGGTTCATCTCCAGTGCGTCGGTTTTACTGGCTATTCTTATTCTGAGCATGCTCCTGGGATACAGTCTGCTGCGTGTCCACTATTTTACGTTCGTCGTGTTCCTGACGATCTTCGTGGTGATATCGCTTTATTTCCTGAATCCGTCCGAATTTCAGTCGCTGATCGTGGAACGCCTTATTGATACCGTTGTCGGATCGGTCATTGCTTTCCTGGCGTCGCGATTCATATTCCCCGTATGGGGTCACCACGAGATCCGGAACTCGATGCAAAAAATGCTGGAGGCAAATCGCCAATATTTTTCACAAGCCTGGCTTTCCGTTAAGACCAGGCAATCCGGAACCCCTGCCTACGCTGTTGCCAGACAGGAAGCCATCGTTTCCCTGACAAACCTGTCTGACAATTTTCAGCGCATGTTGTCCGAGCCTCAGCAGCCACAGAATGCAAGTCCGATTCACCAGTTCGTCATAGCCAACCATATGCTCACCGGTCACATCGCCGCGCTTTCCGACGAATCGATCACTCCCGGAGTGAACGAAAGCCATGAGTTGGAAGCGCTTTCCAAGGCGATCTCTTACGAACTGCAGTGCGCCGAAGACAATCTGCGACATACTCACTCGCGGACAGACCTTCACGCAAACGTAGACCCACAATTATCCACCCAGTCGCTGACGCAGCTCTCGATGATCTTCGACGTGGCGCACGATATCCGCAAGATCTCCGCCCGCCTGGGAGCATGAGGCGAGCGGTCTGATCCTGGACTCTTATCCGGAGGATTTCTTTGCACAGATTCAATAATGTGCAGACAAGGCTGACACGGCCAGGACGACTTTCCGGTCTCACTGACCAATTGAACAGGGACTAATGACTCACAAACAAGGAAAGAACCGTCTGGCACAACATTATTCGAATCTTTGAAAAATTGCGTATTTTTAAA
>CBFGXV010000087.1:0-7961 GCA_965652755.1 uncultured Chryseosolibacter sp.
CAGCGGATGAGGTAGCTGAAGCGGCATCACAATCCCAGTTGGGAGCCAACTGGCGCCCCGCATTCCGGACCGTGCAATGGTCTCTCTTTCCTGCAACTTTACGGAGAACGGCGAACACACACAAAGCACAAGCCCGTCAGATTACTCCACTCCATGGCACCCGGCGGTAGGTATTTTCGTAGGCACCACCGTTGAGATAAAACTACCAACTCCTCCTGCCGGCAGTCCTTTCACGTTGATGGTTTCGGTTGGTATCCGGTACGGCGCTCCGACAGAAATGGACAAGATCCGTCAGGTGGAACGCGCAGGAAGCGCGAAGGTGTTGAGGGTGGGGTGATACCTAATATGATGTGGGCCCAGCAGGGCACGATCCTGCGACCCCCTGATTATGAGTCAGGTGCTCTAACCAGCTGAGCTATGGGCCCTTTTCTACGTTTCCGTAAAAAATGAGGTGCAATTTTAAGGAATAGGTGGATGATTTACAACTTATCACGCCAGCTGTCTTGAGAATTCCTCGCCTTGTATTGCTACGACAACCACTCCACTCGCCACACATCCTAAAGCCGACCGGCCAGTCAACACCGCCAGATCCCTTCCGACCCTTACTCGTTCAGCCGCGGTCTTGAATCCTTGCTCTCCTTGAACTGGATCAGGAAATGAACCTCCTCTTCCTTGTATGGCGTGCCGTCCACTCTGAAGATGTCATGGAACCAAAGGTTAGGTTCTCCATCGTAGCTGACGGACCATGAATCCCACGCGTAATTCGTCTGCGTCTTGCCCGCGACGAGTCCCCAGCTGTATCCGCCGACGTTGTGCTTCTTGAAGACAGGAAGAATGTTTTCGAAAGTGTTGTTCAGCCCGCGCGCCATGTACTCGGTGCACAGTATGGGCCTGCCGAATCTCTGAAGTTTCTTTATACGACGCTCCATTTCGTCCGGAGATTCATAGTTATGGAACGTGATCACATCGGAACTCTCCAGCATGAACCGGTCGAGGTCTTTCACTTTTTCGTCGCACCACTCCCCTATCCACACTCCGGAGGTCAGTGGCTGACTTGGGTTGACTTCCCGCGCCCACGTGAAAACTTTCCGCAGCAGCGCCAGACTCAGGTCTGCTTTGTTCTCGGGTTCGTGCGCACCGTACGATGCCGTGTTGCGATTACAAGGTTCATTGAAAAGATCCCACACGTGGACGCGCGGATCGTGTGCAAAATGACTCATGACCCCCTTCACATATTCCTCGAGACTGTCGTGCCTGTTCACATCCTTAAGGATGTCGAGTCCCGGGCTCTGAAGCCAGCCGGAATTGTGAACGCCGATCTTGTATTCGCGTTTGCCTTTTTCAGGGAAAGGATTCCAGACGCTGTCGAACAGGACGAACATGACTCCGATCCGATGGCTTGCGGCAATCGCCAGGAATTTTTCCATGCGGTCCAGCAGACCTGGAGCGTCGTGCTCCCACAACAGATTATGGAGGAACACACGGATGGAGTTGAATCCGAGATTTTCGGCCCACCCCAATTCACGGTCGATGGTAGCAGGATCGAAGGTTTCCTCTTCCCACATCTCAAGCTGGTTCACCGCAGTCGAGGGCGCATAGTTGCAACCCAATAACCAGCCGCGCTGCTGATACCAGTTGTGAACCTTTTGTTCACTCCAACGCAAGTCGGCCTGAGCGGAGATACCGCTTCCTTTTCTTTTCTTCATATAATAACTGAAATGTTTTGTTTCTGAGATTGATCACACATGATCCCCGAAGGGTCGATGATACGGAGGTGTATCGGTGAATTTTGCGAAACACCACAGGTACGGTTCAAGGTCAAAAGGGATCTGAATTTTTTCACTTCCAGTTTTGGAAATCCTCTTTCACAAAACAAAAATCATTCAAATTCTCACGACCGTTTCATACTTCAGAAGAAAAAGAACGCGATGTATGTTTTCGTTACATTATCAATCAAATATGAAATTGTTGCGGCTGCCGCTGTAACGGTCGCGGTATTTCAACCTTTGAGAACAGAATAATATACGCGTCATCAACGAGTTGACATACAACAAGACGTGGTGCCATAACTGAAGAAAGTGTTGAGTTAATTGAAGCGGCAGTACATGAAACTGCACGCCACGTACAGAGAAATCACCTGACGAAAGAAATCAAACGCAATTGTATCAATCGATCCAAAATATTACCAAAAAAAAAGAGCCCCTTATGCAGGGACCCTTCAAATTCTTTTTTCGGCGTACCTCCGCCGGCATTGTCCGGATCAGGTTGTCAAGGGTATATTCTCAGCTTTTTACATTTTTGGGATGTAAAATGTAGCACCCCTTCCAAAAAAAGAATGAGCTAATTCATGTTTTAAAAAGGTATGCCACCTTACTGTTGGCAGAAACGCGAAATGAGGAAAGCAAACTTTTCTACACACGCTTGAAACCATGTACGCATTTACCCATTGACGATCTCTCCCCCATTCGGGTGAATAAACTGGCCGGTAACATATGCTCCATCATTCGAAGCCAGGAACAAATAAGCCGGTGCGATCTCTGCTGGTTCACCCGCGCGCTCCATCGGAACATCGCTGCCGAAATTCGAGACCTTCTCGGGTTTGAATGTCGAGGCGATCAATGGAGTCCATACCGGACCGGGTGCAACTCCATTCACGCGGATTTTGCGCTTCACAAGGTTCGACGCCAGACTTCGCGTAAAGCTTACGATCGCACCTTTCGTGGATGCGTAGTCGATCAACGCAGGACTTCCGCGGTACGCGGTGACCGACGCTGTGTTGATAATACATCCACCTTCCGGCATTGACGGAAGTGCAGCTTGTGTTATCCAGAAGTAGGAGAAGATATTCGTTGCAAAGGTCTTCAGCAGCTGTTCGCTTGTGATGTCTTCCAGTTGCTTTTGCTCGTAATGCACGGCCGCATTGTTCACGAGGATGTCTATCCTGCCGAACTGTTTCACGACCTTCGCCACCGCGCGTTTACAATTGACTTCCTTGCTCAGGTCACCAGGCACGAGAAGACATTCACTGTTTTCCGCTTCAACCAGCCGGCGCGTCTCCTCGGCGTCGGAGTGCTCGCTGAGATATGCGATCGCGACGCGGGCGCCTTCGCGGGCGAACAGCACGGCTACCGCTCTTCCGATACCGCTGTCTCCGCCGGTGATCAATGCTACTTTATCTGTCAACTTACCCGAGCCCGGTTCGCTGGTGGTGGCAACAGGTTCCGGAGTCATCTTCGATTCGAGTCCCGGCTTGCTCTGGCGCTGGGGTTTTCTTAAAGGTCTCTTCTTTCCTCCTTTTTGCATGGTGTGTTTTTGAATGGAGGGGACAATTTTTGTTCCAGTGATTGGATCGCGCAGAGGGACTGGTGGCGATGGTGGTGATTTTTGTGCGTTGGTGAATATTTAATTGCATCACGCCAAGGCGCCAGGCTCGCAAAGGAATGCAAAAGGAATTGCATCGCGCAAAGGCACGGAGCCGCAAAGAAGTCGCAAAAGAAAAGTAAAAGGCCACAACTCGCGGGAGGTGCAGTTCAGAACGGACGTATTAGCATCACGCCAAGGCGCAAAGCTCGCAAAGGAATGCAAAATGAATTGCATCGCGCAGAGGGAGAAGTGGCGATGGTGGTGACTTTTGTGCGTTGGTGAATATTTAATTGCATCACGCAAAGGCGCAAGGCTCGCAAAGGGAATGTTAAAGGCAGGAATTTGCAAGGCGTTTCGCATATTGCGGAAGGCGTGCGTTTGAAGACGAAAATTAATTGCATCGCGCGGAGGCGCAGAGACGCAGAGAAAAAAGACGCAAAGAAAATACAAAAAAACAGCAACACGTTGAGGTAGTGGTTATGATATCGAAAGTATGAAAAACACTTTGCGCCCGCGACTTTGCGCGCAAACTCTGCATTCCGCGGCTTTGCGCGACAAAGAAAATCCTGCGCCTCGCGAATTGCTGCCTTGGCATTTCTCTTGCGAGCTTGGCGCCTTTGCGTGATGCTAATGCGTCCCTTCCAACACTGCACCCCCTGCGACTTGCGGCCTTTAATATTCCTTTGCGTCTCTGCGACTTTGCGCGCAAAAAGAAACCACTCAAATCAACTCGTTTCCACGCAACCCGCACTCGTCGGCGTCCTCATCCTCCACGAGTTCTTCTTCGGGGCGATCGAAGATGAACCGGTCATCCTGGTGCCACCAACCTCGCTCGGTCTCTGCAGGGTGAATGAATGACGAATCTTTCGAAAGATGTGTAATGTACTCGGCGACCGGTGTCGGGATAGCCACACCCGAACGCACGTCGAAGACACCAGACTCATAGTCGCCTTTGGTTTTCGTGAGCAAAGTGTTCCAACCGTAAGATCCCAACAGCGCCCATGCGGTAACAGCTCTGATATCAATGCCTTTCGTCATCAGGATCGTGCACGTATTGCGGATCTCACTGAACCACCGGATCTGGTTGTCGAAATCACAGTTGATGTGTGCTTCCGTCACGGCGATGGGAAGATGGTAACGCTCCCAGCATTCGTTCAGTAGAACTTTTATTCCGGAGGGTTGATTGTGCCTGACACGAACTGCCTCGACATCCGCGTACCGCTCGAAGTGATTTGATCCGTGCGTATGCGGTGGATACTTTTCAAGGTTTTCGTCGAGGAAGCGTTCCGAGGTTGCATAGTAATCCACGCCGATAAGGTCGGGTGGACAGGGATTTTCCAGAAAGAATTGCAATGTGCTTTCTGTAATCCCCGAGCTGATAAAGTATTTCCACAATGGGTGACGGTTGTCGACCTTTCCGCAAAGGAAGTCCCACGTCAGCCAACGGCGATGATTTTCGAAATCCGCCTGATATTTCAAGCGTGGTGTGCTGAAGATCTTCGCCAGGTCCTCGGTTTGCACAAGCTTCGCCTGTGGATTGACCTTCCTGATCTCCTGCATTGATAGCACGATGGCTTTCATTTCGTTGACAAGGATTTGCGCGAAGGCGCGATCGCTTCGGCGGTGGGGGAACCAGAATCCGTACAGGCCACTGAACCTTGCAGTTGTAAGCGGTTCGTTCACTGGCGTATAATACTCGATCCATGGATATCTTCGCGCTACTTTACCCGCGAAATCGCTTAGGCCCGAGGCGAATGAAGAACTCAGAAGATCGGCATAACCGGGGCCACTTCCGTGATGCACCAGCCCGGCGATGGGTGTGATACCCCGCTCGCGCAGTGCTTTCAACGGCACGTCTACTGTAGACCAGTCAATTAAATGACCCGGCACAGGATGCAGCCGCTCCCAGATTACAGGATACCGCATGGCTTTGATACCAAGCGCTGCGACCGAATCGATATCTTCGAGGACCCGCGCGTAATGGCCGCAGAAATGCAGCTGGTCCATGTAGATATTTTTAACCCGATTGAAAGAACACTCTATCCCTCCCCAGACTTCAGGCCTTTTGATAGACTTTTTCGCCATTAACATGTTTTTCCGATTGAGCTTGCGTAATTTTTTCAAATAATGATAAGGATTGCGCAACTACCTGGTCCATGTTATAGTATTTGTATGTAGCCAGACGTCCCGTAAAATAAGTATTGGTCATGGTATTTGCCAGACTGTGATACTTCTTATAGATCTCGGCGTTTTCAGGGCGTGGTATGGGATAATAAGGATCTCCTTCAGCCTGCGGATACTCATAAACGATCGATGTTTTATGATGTTTCTGACCCGTCAGGTATTTAAATTCAGTTATGCGTGTGTAGGGATGTTCGTTCGGATAGTTGATCGTACCGGTGGACTGGTACACTTCGACATCATGGGTTTCAAACCTGAACTCGATAGACCGGTACGGCAATCTGCCATAACAGTAGTTGAAGTAGCTGTCGATCGGACCCGTATAAATCATCGTCTTATGTGGGATCACATCGATGATCTCCTTGTAATCCGTATTGAGCATGATCTTGATGTTGGGGTGCGACAACATCTTTTGAAACATTCTCGTGTACCCCTGGCCGGGCATCGCCTGATAGGTGTCCGTGAAATATCGGTCGTCACGGTTGGTACGGGTAGGTACCCGCGCTGAGACCGACGCATCAAGCTCTGAGGGATCGAGGTCCCACTGCTTACGCGTGTAGCCCTTGAAGAATTTCTCGTACAACTCTCTCCCTACCTTACTGACGACAACATCTTCCGAAGTTTTTACGCGTGAAAGTTTCTCCGCTTTTGATTCAAAGAATGCTTCAACCTGCTGACTATTCAGCTGAAGGCCGTAAAGCTTGTTGATCGTATTGAGATTGATCGGCATGGGCACAAGAAGTCCATCTACGCTCGCCAGCACGCGGTGCTCATACGGTCTCCAGACAGTATACATACTAAGATAGTCGAAGACCTTCTTTGAGTTTGTATGGAATATGTGAGGCCCGTATTTATGAATGAGTATTCCGTCCTTATTGAAATAATCGTATGCGTTTCCTCCGATATGGTCTCTTTGATCTACTATTAAAACTTTTTTCTCTGATACATTTGCTAGGCGCTCCGCTAACACACTTCCTGCAAACCCGGCGCCCACAATGAGGTAATCAAACATATATTTGTTCGTTAATATTTTTCATATTTCGTTCTTTCTCATTCAACTTCCTTGTAACAAGATACATCATACGTTGCCAGGTCTTGTCCCACGAGTTATGAGATAAGAACTCATTAACCCGTTCGAGCCATTCCTCGCGATCATTATTTTCAAGTTCAAGTGATGCAACTCTTACAAATTCTTCCGGAGTGCCAGCGATGTTCACCAGTCCATTTCTACCGTACTGACGGAGCACATCGATAATGGGTGTTGAGATCACAGGTTTTCCGGCAGCCAGATATTCAGGGGTTTTTGTCGGGCTGATATAACGGGTGGATTCGTTGTGCGCAAATGGCAACATCGCGATATCCCAGCCTGAAATATAAGCCGGTAATTCATTGTACGACTTCATGCCGAGGTAATGTATGTTCGGCAGCTTCGGCAAACTGTCATTGCTGATCTTTGCCACGGGGCCTACCATAACGATGTGCCATTCGGGCTTCCGCCTGGCGATGCCCTCGATAAGATTGAGATCCATGCGTTCGTCAATCACACCGAAGAAACCGATGCGCGGATGTGGTATTGCTTCCTGATCGGGCGGGTCGATCGAATACAACCGCGCTTTGTTAAAATGTTCGGCGTCGATGCTGCTGGGGAAAGGATGCACATCCGGATGCCTGTTCTTCTTCGCTTCATACAAGCTGTAGCCACCAGTAAAAACAAGATCCGCTTTCCGGAACAGTTCCTTTTCGCGATCCTTCAGCGTCTGCGGCGCAAACTTGAAAGCCGCAAGCTCATCCATACAATCATACACAATAAGCGAAGGGTTGAAATGATCGCTCACCGGTAAGGCCATCGGTGTATAATACCAGAAGAAATACTGGGTGATGTCGTTTTCAATAAACATGGTCGCCAGTAACTCCTTCTGCTTTGCAATACTATCTTCCTCCTTTAACCCCTCCCTGAGGTGTGGCACAACGACCCAAAGATTTTCGGCGGCCTTTGTGATCTCAAGTAAATCTGACGTGGAATCAAACAAGGGTTCCTCTATGTAGTACACCTTGAAGTTCCGCATGAAACGACTTAAAAGATGTTGCGGTCTTTGATAAACGAAATTCCAACGCAAGTGTGAAAAGCAAACAAGGTGATGGGCGGGAGTAGATGTGCTGGTCATAGGGATTGAATATTTGTAAGCCTACCAGTGATATTTCCATGCCAGCACCTGCCATAGTCACTTTGGTTTAAATACTTTCGAAAACCCGGGTTTCTGTGTATAAAAATACCCATGAAAACCGCCGGGAAGGGCAAAATAAATAGCCCTTGCAGCGCAGGAAAGGGTTTTATTCCCTTAACACCCCCCGGCCGGACTCAAAGCATCGTGACTACCCGACCGCATCTGACGATCCTCTCCGACTCTCTGGTCTTC
>CBFGXV010000088.1:0-7884 GCA_965652755.1 uncultured Chryseosolibacter sp.
GCTATCTTTTCCGGAGGAAGCTCATATGTATAGTCGCTGGTGTTCACTTTGAAAATTACGGCAAAGTAAATGTTTTCCGCGTGTTTCCGCGGTGTAAAATTTTGGATCTATGTCTCTTCGCGTCACATTTAGCAAACGGATTTTTAAGTTCAACTTTAAGGCGCGCACTTCGCGCGGACTGATGCGGGACAAGACTTCCTGGTTTCTGCAAATGGAAGACGACACCGCTCCCGGCATCAGCGGTTTTGGAGAATGCGGCCCCCTTCCCGGTTTAAGCGTCGACTCGCGCGAGGACTATGAAGAATGTCTGCTGGACGTCGTTCAAAAAATGAACGCAGCTTCGTTCACGCCTGCAGATGCGGGAGCTATACTCGCAATAATTCCCCCGGAATTCCCCTCAATCAGGTTCGGCGCGGAGACGGCGCTGCTCGACCTGTTGAATGGGGGGAAACGTCTCATTTACAAAAACAAATTTTCGAAGGGAGAACCGATCCCCATCAATGGGCTGGTATGGATGGGTGATATGGACTTCATGATGGATCAGATCAACAAAAAGATCGCCAGCGGTTTCAAATGCCTCAAGCTCAAAGTCGGCGGCCTGGACTTCGACCGCGAATGTGATATCCTCAGTTATATCCGGCGCAGATACTTCAGAGATGACATCACCATTCGCCTGGATGCGAATGGTGCTTTTAAAACCGACGATGTGTTATACAAGCTGGGGGAGCTGGAAAAATTCAGGATCCATTCGATTGAACAGCCGATCAGGCAGGGACTGGAAGAAATGGAAGAGCTTTGCAGAAAATCACCCATTCCGGTTGCGTTCGACGAAGAAATGATCGGCATCAACAGCCCCGACGGAAAAGCAGAACTTTTAAGGAGGCTGAGGCCGGCATTCATTGTTCTCAAACCAACACTGCACGGTGGTTTAAGCGGGTGTGAGGAGTGGATCGCCACGGCCAACTCCCAGGGTATCGGATGGTGGATCACTTCGGCGCTGGAATCGAGCATCGGCCTGAATGCAATCTGTCAGTTTACGTCCAATTACCATCCCACCATTCCACAGGGTCTGGGTACCGGTGCAATCTATGAAAACAATATTCGCTCGCCCCTTCTCGTGCAAGACGGAAAAATCTTATGGGATCAGGATGGTGTGTGGGACCTGGAAAGCATCAAGCGCTAAACGCATTGACCATTAAACATCAAGGCACTTGATGGCCTGAGCCCTTAAGTGATCCACTGCCTTGCGGCAAGGTTGGTGATGCAGTCATGCCCGCCAGACTGTGATGAAAAAGTTCGTCCGGCTGATCAGTTGATCTGGCTGAGCGCCTGTTCAAGGTCGGTATCGAGGCCAGTGTCCTTCAGGGAGTTTTTCAATCCTTCGATAAGAAAATTCGGGATCGACTCGCGCCGCTCGATCTTTTTCCTGATCTCGGTGATCATTTCAAGCGCATTGTTCTTTTCAGGAAAATCTTTTTCGGCCACCTTTTCCTGCAGAAACTCCCATGCATTGATCTTCACCGTTCGTTCCTGCCGCTCAGCGATGACCTTGTCATGATCAACGGTACGGCTATCGACACAATTGTTATAAGCAGTTACGAGCTCATTGACATTTTTCTTCGTGTATTGGCCGTCACGGACAGAAGCTACGACATCCGGACAGTCTTCCATGAACTGGCTGATATACTTTTTGAATCCCAGGTTTGGAACGGACATTCCATCACCGTCGATTTTTTTGAGGTACAATCCATCAAAACGTGTTTGATTTTCCATCTGGTACCCGTAAAGGCTGAGATATCCGGGCTGGAGCAACTTCATAAATACATAACCGTTATCGCCCTTCACCGGATGATAGACCTCACCGTTACTGGAAAAAGCCCGGACCTGGAAGATCGTAAACGATGATTTCTCTTTGTCAGCTGAAAAAACCTGTACTCTTTTTTCCGGCCCATAGAGCAGGGGTTTTACTTCGCCGGTAAGAGAGTCACCCTTTGTAGTGAGGACATAGTCCTGCGCAGTCGCGCATTGGTATATCAACATCAGCAGGACAAAGAGGAGAATATGGATTACAACGGAATTCTTCATAGTGGGTATAATGGGTCTTAAAGTTACCTGTTATTTATCAATTGATAAAACGGTCAGTCGGTTTTTCCCCTGGATTTGATGCGGCCGCTTTCCTTTAGGGCTTTGGTGATCAGCCACTCGATCTGGCCATTGGTACTCCGGAATTCGTCAGCCGCCCATTTCTCTACCAATTTTAATATCTCCGGGTCTATCCGCAAAACAAACGGTTTCTTCTGCGCCATTCAGTTATCCTGTTTTCGTCAATGGCTCATCGCCTTTTCATGATCATCGCCGTAGTAACGCATAACACCTGATAATAGCATCGCGTCAGGATCAGGGGTTCAGCGTGCCCGCGTTCACGACTGGATTCACATCTTTATCGCTGCAAAGTACAACCATCAGGTTACTTACCATCGCTGCCTTTCGTTCTTCATCAAGCTCTATGACTCCCTGCTTTGATAATTCCTCAAGCGCCATGTGTACCATGCTCACCGCACCCTCGACAATCTTGAATCGCGCCGCCACAACCGCGGTAGCCTGCTGTCTGCGCAACATGGCCCCGGCAATTTCAGGTGCGTAGGCAAGATGCCCGATACGGGCCTCGATGACTTCAATGCCTGCCATCTCCAGGCGACTGCGCAGATTCTCCTCCATGACGTGGTTGACCTCATCGTGACCGGAACGCAATGTCACTTCAGAGTCAGTATCAAAGTTGTCGTAGGGATACATGCCTGTGAGCTGCCGTACCGCGGAGTCGGTCTGGACTTTCACGAACGTTTCATAATTGTCCACTTCAAAGCACGCGCGGAAAGTATCTTTTACCTGCCAGACGAGTATGACGCCGATCTGGATGGGATTCCCCACCTTGTCATTCACTTTTATTTTGTCGCTGTCGAAATTCCGGGCGCGCAACGAGATTGAACGCTTGCTGTAAAGCGGATTGACCCAGAAGAATCCATTGGTCTTTACTGTCCCCTTATACTCCCCGAACATCAACAAAACGATTGCATTGTTAGGATTTACTATAAAGAACCCCGGCATGAAGACAACCGCGGCGCCCACGGCCAGAAAGAACAGCACATTGACGTCGCCTGCCCCGCCGATGATCCCGATTCCGAGTAACACAAGCTCAACAACTACCATGAGGTATCCGGACACCGGTGTGTTGATCCTCTCCGTGGTCGAATGATTTTTCTGGGTTATCATGGCTGTGATGTTAAAGTGATATCATAAAGATATCATTCGTTTTTCAATAAACAAAATGGTTTTGCATTTAGCAGGGGCGATACTTTTTCAGTTAACTTCGCAACTTCTAATTTCCCCGTCAATGGTTAAGTACAACCCAAAAACCTGGTTTCAACTCATCTTCCATTCCTATAGTCGTCAGGTAATGAAGACCCTGACGCCAACGCTCATTTTCATGGGTGTCTATTCGGCCGCGGTGTGTTATCTGTATCTTGATTATTTCAAGCTTCCCGATATTCAGTTCCATCCATCCATTGCCATGCATTCATTGCTGGGCATCGTGTTGGGTTTGTTTCTCGTCTTCCGAACCAATTCCGCATACGACAGGTGGTGGGAGGGGCGGAGGCTCTGGGGAAGTATGGTTAACAGCACAAGGAATCTTGCTCTCAAGCTCAACGCTTACCTCAGCAAAGAGAATCACGAGGACCGGGACTGGTTCGCTAAAATGATCCCGAACTTCGCTTATGCAACAAAAGAGAATCTGAGGCGCGGTGTGCAATTGCATGAAATGCAGGCAGTATCCGAAGAATTTGTTGAAGATCTCAAGAAGTACAAACACAAGCCCAACAGGATCTCCGCTTTACTTTATGAAAAAGTAAATGTGTTATATAAAGAGGGGAAGCTCACCGGCGAACAGCTCATCAATGTGGACAAGGAACTCAAGGACTTCATCGATATCATGGGAGGATGTGAACGGATCAGGAACACACCCATTCCTTATTCGTACATGATGTATATCAAGAAATTCATTTTTATCTACATCATCACATTACCGTTCGGATTTCTCACGGATTCAGGCTATTTCACCATCCTTATCGTTCTGCTGGTGACGTTTGTTCTCATGAGCGTGGAACTGATCGCCGAGGAGATCGAAGACCCTTTCGGCTTTGATCTGAATGATCTGCCAACGGATGAGCTTTCGTTGAAGATCCGGGAGAACGTACAGGAGATCCTGCTCTGACGTTCCGGGAAGGACCATTTCCAGCTAACGGATAAACGGGACTTTTGGTACCACCGTTTGATCACATAAGAATACTTGCGAGGAAATACAATGCGATCAACAGTATCATGACCGCGTACATGATCAGGTCTACCCTTACATAAGGCTTGAACTCTTTATATAATTCTTTGATTTTCCTTACCATCGCCACTTTATTTCTGCACAAAGGTAACTATTTGCCGGCTTTTCCGTGTGATCGGAGTGCTTGAGCATCCCAGGTAAAAAAAAATCGCGCTGGAAGCGGGGGTATTCGACCACTTAATTGTCCCATGTGTCAATCCCACAACAATGTTCAAATACTTACTTCTTTTAAAATTTTTTCTCGTTGTATCCACCGCCCTGTCCCAGGATAAGGTGACACTCAACGGTTACATCAGGGACGAAAGCAACGGCGAGGAGTTGCTCGGCGTGACGATCTACATTCCATCTCTCAAGGCCGGAACGATCACCAATGACTATGGATTCTATGCGCTGACGGTTCCGCCGGGTAGTTATGAGATCCAGTTTACCTATATCGGATACAAACAGGTAACAAAGACTGTTGCCCTCACGGCGAATACTGTGCTTAATATTGAAATGCAAACGGATGCACAGTTGATTGAAGAGATTGTGATCGAAGAGAAGCCACTGGACGAAAATGTCACGGCCATCCAGATGAGCAAGAATACGTTGAATATGAATCAGGTCCGGAAACTGCCGGCGCTTTTCGGGGAGATCGATATCATCAAGAATATCCAGATGCTCCCGGGGGTGATTACGGCGGGCGAGGGCAGCTCGAGTTTTTTCGTCCGGGGCGGAAGCGCGGATCAAAACCTGATCCTGATCGATGAAGCTCCCGTGTACGATCCATCGCATCTTTTCGGATTGTTTTCAGTGTTCAATGCCGACGTTATCAAGGACTCGGAGCTCTACAAAGGCGGGATCCCATCGAGATTCGGCGGCAGGCTGTCCTCTATCCTCGAAGTAAGGACGAAGGATGGCAATAACCGCGAATTTGATGTAACGGGAGGAATCGGCACGCTGGCGAGTCGCATCGCCGTGGAAGGCCCCATTGTAAAGGAAAAAAGCTCCTTCATTGTTTCAGCGCGCCGCTCTTACGTCGATGTTTTCCTCAAGGCTGCCAATGAGGATAACCTCGTTCACTTCTACGATGTGAATGCGAAGATCAACTGGAAGGCCAACAACAATAACCGTTTCTTTGCGGCCTTTTATACAGGACGCGACGTTTTCAACTTTGATGACAATTTCGGATTTGCGTGGGGCAACAAGACAGCCACGTTCCGCTGGAATCACCTTTTCAATGAAAGGATGTTCTCAAACACTTCCCTCATTGCCAGCAATTTCGATTACAAGCTCGAGCTTCAGGACGCCGTGCAGGGGTTCCGTTGGGTATCCAACCTCCAGGAATTCAGCTTTAAGAACGACCTGTCTTATTCGCTTAACACCCGCAGCGAACTTTCATTCGGCTATCACCTTACCGGCAGGCGATTCTCTCCCGGGGAGATCTCTCCAAACAGCACAGCATCGATATTTCAAACGGTGAAATTGGAACACATGTACGCGCTGGATCATGGCATATATGTCAGCAACCTGCACACGCTGTCGGACTGGATAACACTGGACTACGGTGCCCGACTTTCGATCTTTCAGAACATCGGGCCGGGGAATGTGTATCTGTATGAAGATCCCAAGGACAACATCGATATTGTCAGAACAGACACGCTCACGTACGACAACTGGGAAAGCATCAGGACTTACGTAAACCTCGAGCCAAGATTTGCACTCAGGTACCTGTTAAAAGAAGGTCAGTCACTGAAGTTATCGTACAACCGGATGGTGCAAAACACCCATTTGATTTCGGCAGGGACGGCACCCGTTCCGTTTAATACGTGGAATCCCAGTAATTATTATCTGAAGCCGCAGGTTGCAGACCAGGTTGCAGCCGGCTACTTCAGGAATTTTCGCAACAACGAGTATGAGTTTTCAACTGAGGTCTACTACAAGGAGATGTCGAATGTGACGGATTTCGCCGACAACGCGCAACTGTTTTTTAACGAGAATCTCTCAACCGAATACCGCCAGGGCGACGCATGGGCGTATGGTCTGGAGCTTCTCCTGAGCAAGAACCAGGGCAACCTGACGGGAATGGCAAGTTACACATGGTCGAAAACCATGCGCGAAGTTGAAGGTGTAAACCTTGGCAAGGAGTTTCCCGCCAATCACGACCGAAGGAACGTCGTGAATCTTCAGGCTGCCTATGACTACAATGACAAATGGGTATTTGGTGCGACGTTTACCTATAGTACTGGCCGCCCGTTGACCTTGCCGGCCGGAAAATATGAATACGGCAACTACAATCCCGATGTGCTCACCGAACGCAATGGCTACCGGTTGCCTGCTTTTCACAGACTGGATCTTTCAGCGACGCTCAATCCGCGGAAGAACGCGAACAGGAAATGGAAAGGTCAGTGGGTATTCTCCGTGTACAATGCCTATAACCGCAAGAATCCATTCACCATCTACACGCGTTCGAAGCAGGACGAAGACGGGAATATTCTCGGCGACGGGTCCGAGAAAGAAGCGCGATTGATCTATCTGTTCCCCATTCTTCCATCTGTTACCTATAATTTTAAGTTCTGATCAACCATGAAAAAGTACATTATATTCTTATCGCTTGCAATGTTTCAGTTATCGTGCGAGGAAACAACAGAGCTCGACTTGCGTCAAACGCCTCCGCGAATTGTCATAGAAGGCCTCGTTACCAACAAGCCGAATTATCAGAGCGTGAAATTATCGAGATCCGCGCATTTCTATGGCTCCGGCGACACTCCGCGCATAACGGATGCAACGGTCAGCGTGTCGGATGACGCCGGAACAGAATATGATTTCGTTCACAACCCGCGCAATCATCCCGATTCAATCGGCGTCTACATTCCGCTTGACAATTTTACAGGTGAGATCGGCAAAACCTATATGCTCCATGTGAACGTTGATGGTGTGTCTTATGAGGCGAGCGATAAGTTGCTGCCAGTAACTCCTATCGATTCGCTTGAATTCAAGATAAACGAAGACCAGCAGGAGGAACCAGAAGAGCCGGGAAAAATTTACGAGATGTTGATATACGCGCGTGAGCCACGGGACGAAACGAACTATTACCTTTTCAAGTATTACAGGAACGATTCATTGACGGTATTTAATCCGACCGACATCTATTACAGTGACGATGAGTTACTCGGTGAAAATATTTCAGGCATACCTTCACCTGTATACTTCGCAGCCAACGACAAGGCCCGGCTGGAAGTTTACAGCCTGACCCGTAGCGGGTACGTGTTTTACAACGATCTTTATACCGGTCTGACCAACGACGGCGGAGGTATGTTTGGTCCGATTCCTGCGCCGCCGCGGACAAATCTGTCGAACGACGCACTTGGTTTTTTTCAGGTGAGCGCGGTGCAGGAGAAGGAAACCCACGTAGAATAATGGTCGTTTAAAAAAATCGCGGATTCGTCTGAATTTCCTCTATTTTTGGGTTCAGATGAATCCGGGATTGACCCGGTTCATGCAAAATCCTGTGG
>CBFGXV010000089.1:0-7833 GCA_965652755.1 uncultured Chryseosolibacter sp.
TTAAATACCCTCTCTCTCATGCATTTTGCTAACAAAATATCCGCTAAACCCTTTCCCGGGTTAAGGTTGAAATCGTTTTCGGTCCTGGCACTCATGTTACTCATCGTGTTTCAGGAATCCTTCGCACAGATTGCTGATGATTTTTCCGATGGGTTGAGCCCGTCATGGTCTGGTACGCGCGGTGACTTCATCATTAATACAGACCAGCAGCTCCAGCTGAATGCCACCGCCGCAGGAACGTCCTGGTTATTGACCGAATTCCCTGCGCCCAGTCGGGGAGGTATGGAGTGGACGGTCTTTGTCCGTCAAGCTTTCTCGCCTTCGGCGGCAAATTTCGGACGCGTTTATCTCTCCAGTGGCCAGCCGGACCTTACAGCGCCACTTAATGGCTACTACCTGCAGTTTGGTGAGTCCGGGTCGGCCGATGCCGTCGAGTTGTTCAGACAATCGGGGACAACGGTCACGTCTGTATGCAGAGCTTCCGCGTCGCGCATTGCAAATGCGTTTGTCATTCGTGTGAAAGTGATCCGTCATGAACCCGGATCCTGGCAACTGTTCATTGACTACAATGGCGGGATGGACTTTCAACTGGAGGCAGTTGGTGACGATGCTGTTCATCCGATATCCGGGTACTTTGGATTAAGGTGCACCTACACGATTACGAATGCTACCCGGTTTTATTTCGATGATGTCGGCGTGAAAACTTTTGATCTGCCCGATACTGCGCCTCCGCTACTCACTTCCCTTGAAATATTGTCTGGCAATGCACTTGCAATCCTTTTTTCAGAACCGATGGAAGCATCTTCGCTTGCCCCGGCAAAATTTTTTGTTGAACCGGGCCCTGGTCATCCAACCTATGTTCAGCTTAATGAAGACCAGCGCACCGTCCGCCTTGATTTTTCTGATCCACTTGAAAACGGGCCGCAATCGCTTCTGCTCGTAAGTAATGTAAATGACCTTGCGGGCAACACCCTGGCCTCGGCCGAAATCGCATTTACATATTTCCGCGAGTCACCGTCCTTTTTTAAAGATATCATCATTACCGAGATTCTCGCTGATCCAGGCCCCGTGCAGGAGTTGCCAGAGGCGGAGTTTCTCGAGATCTACAATCGCAGTGAAAATCCCATCAATCTCGCAGGCTGGGTTCTGTCGGATGAAAGCACCTCGGTAGTCATGAACAAGTTTATTCTGCTGCCGCACCAATATCTGATTCTGACGGCTTCGAAAAATGCAGAAGCATATTCGATGCTTGGCGCGACGCTTTCACTCTCATCGCTTCCATCCCTGAACAATGCAGGTGATCTGATCACCCTAAGGAACGCTGCGGGAAACGCGATAGATTCCCTCAGATATGATTTGTCCTGGTATCGCGATGGCGAAAAGTCAGATGGCGGCTGGACGCTGGAGTTGATTGACGTTGATAATATCTGTGACGATGGTGAGAACTGGATGGCATGTGAATCTCACAAAGGCGGAACTCCAGGGGAGCAGAACAGCGTATTCGCCACCAGGCCCGATCATATCGGACCCGGAATAGTATCAGCGGTTCCTCTGGATTCTTCAAAACTCATGATCTCTTTCGACGAGAAACTTGAAGCAAGAATCCCAGACATCACACATGTTGTCGTGCAACCACTTCTGAAGATCCGGTGGATCGAGCTAGACCCACTCTTGAGGGAATTCACCATTCATTTCGAAGATTATATTCAGCGCGGGATAGCCTACACAATCACTTTACATGACATATACGACTGCCCTGGCAATAAAATCCGGCCGACACATGCAACGATTGATTTTATATTACCACAAAAAGCCGTCGCCGGCGATGTGGTGGTAAACGAAATACTCTTTAACCCCCGCCCGACAGGGGTGGATTTCGTCGAAGTGTATAATTGCTCGGACAAAACCATTGATCTTAAAAACTGGTCGTTGCGGAATTACAATACAAGTGAAAAAGGTTCTTCTGCGTCGCATGGTCATTTGCTGTTCAAGCCCGGGGAATATCTTGTGCTGACGGAGGAAAGTAGCGTGTTGAAAGGCGAATATCTGTCCGGAGTTGAAAGCACCTTTCATCAAATCGATTTGCCAGCACTTAATGACGATGAAGGATCAATTGCACTATTGGATGGGGATGGACGGGTCATCGATTCAGTTTTCTATGATCAGACCATGCATACGCCGTTCCTGAAAAGTGACGAAGGCGTGTCACTTGAGAGGATATCGTTCGCTGGCGGGTCCGTCGAGTTCGCAAACTGGAGGTCCGCAAGCTCCACAACAGCCTATGCCACACCGGGGTTCGCGAACTCTAATAGCAGGCTGAATTCCGATATAGAAGACGAGTCGGTTATCATTGAACCGGAAGTGCTCCAACTTCAGACTCCAACCCATGAGTACGCACGTATCAGATACCGTTTCACGCAAGGAGGAATCATTGCAAATGTCAAGATCTGCGATCAACAGGGCAGATCGATAAAGGAACTGGCTTCGAACGAATTACTTGCGACAGAAGGTTTCTTCCGATGGGATGGGGATTGCGATGCCGGGGGGCTGGCAGGCCGTGGATATTATGTGGTGTGGTTTGAAATTTTTGATCTCGGCGGTACGGCTAAAACATTCCGAAAACGGATTGCCGTATTCTGATCCGAGGTTTATAGGAACGCTTTGATCTGATAAAATCTACACGTATCTTAACATACCTGAATTCAAACTTACGCACTTAACCCGGAATTATGTTGCTCGGCTTGATCTTGATCTTTTTCGTTGGCAAAGCCTTCTATGACCTCGCAGGGCGCCACGACAAAAACCAATGGGGCTTCGCCATCCTTGGAATTGCCACATATTACGCAGGGATCATGACCGCGGGGTTTCTGATGGGAATTATTTCCGAGTTAGGCATCTTTTCATTTTACGATTACTCTGAACCTGTGCTGGGGATCATGGCTTTCCCATTTGGTGTCCTGGCGTGTTGGGGTACCTACGCCCTGCTCAAGAAACACTGGAATAAACCAAAAAGCGTTGATGCCGGAGACGTTCTCGACGGCGACTTGTTTAAGTAGCGGGATCAACTCGTAAAACGCCTCGGTGACCGCTCCTGTGCCCCTGGGGCAACCGGTGCAAATCTTTTTTTAATATTTTTTGATGACCAGTGTTCGTGCGTACGGGGGCGGCATTCTTTTTTTCAAAGCTGCACATCATTTACGGCATGGGGCTCAAAAATAATTTCCTCCAAAATGCTCTGCATGCAGAACAAATTTTTATAACTTCGTTCGCTGACTAAACACATGCGCCGGGAAGAAACTGTAGACTATGCAATTAAGGCGGCCTGGCATGCGATTGCCAGAATGTATAACCAACAAGCCGCGAAACATGACATTACCATGTCGATGGGTTTTGTGTTATTAAATATTCATTCAGAAGGAACGCCAGCGACCAAGATTGCACCGCTGATGGGTTTGGAGGCAAGAAGTTTATCCCGTTTGTTGAACACCATGGAGGAAAAGGGGTTGATCTACCGCGAGGCCGACCCTGTTGACAAGCGAATGGTCCGGATCGTTCTCACCAAAGAAGGAAAGAAAAAGAAAGAAAAGTCGCGGGAGACTGTTCTGCGTTTCAATAATGCTGTCAGAAATCATGTAGAAGCCCGAAGGCTGAACACGTTTTTTGAGGTACTCCAGGACATTCAAAAGATAATTGAGAAAAATACCATTTACCAGCACGTCAGTTCATAACCTGAATACCAACGGTATCACTATACTATGAATCGTATAATTAAAAAAGTTGCAGTTCTTGGCTCCGGCATCATGGGTTCGCGTATTGCCTGTCATTTCGCAAACATCGGGCTCGATGTATTATTGCTTGACATAACCCCGCGGGAATTGACTGAGGATGAAAAAAAGAAAGGGCTTTCCCTCGATCATCCGGTTGTAAAGAACCGCATCGTGCAGTCCTCACTAGACGCCGCCATAAAATCAAACCCTGCTCCCCTCTTCAGCAAAAAGTTCGCATCACGCATCAGGTTGGGAAATTTTACCGACGATATGGCGCGCATTAAGGACTGCGACTGGACCATCGAGGTGGTTGTCGAAAATCTGGAGATCAAGAAAAAGGTTTACGATGAAGTCGAAAAACACCGAAAGCCTGGCACTCTTATCACTTCGAATACTTCAGGCATTCCCATCCACCAGATGGCGGAAGGGCGAAGCGATGACTTCCAAAGACATTTTTGCGGCACTCACTTTTTCAATCCTCCCCGCTATCTGAGATTGCTGGAAGTCATCCCGACGGCAAAGACAGACCTCAAGGTGGTGGATTTTCTCATGAACTACGGCGATCTCTTTCTTGGAAAAACCACGGTACTTTGTAAGGATACGCCAGCTTTTATTGCAAACCGCGTTGGGATCTATGCTATCATGAAGGTTGTTGACTCGATGCGCAAACTCGATCTGAACATTGACGAGGTTGACAAGCTCACCGGCCCCGTGATAGGCAGACCAAAATCAGCTACGTTCCGAACGTCCGATGTTGTCGGCCTGGACACATTGATCAAAGTAGCGCAAAATCTTCAGGCAGGATTGCCAAATGATGAGAGTCGCGACATGTTTAAAATACCAGAGGTCATCACCAGACTTGAACAGAATAAATGGCTTGGTGATAAAACCGGTCAGGGGTTTTATAAGAAAACAAAAAATCAGAAAGGAGAAACGGAGATCCTTACGTTAGACCTGAAAACGCTCGAATACAAGCCGAAGGCAAAGACCCGGTTTGCAACGCTCGAGACTACAAAAAGCATTGATGATCTGCGCCAGCGCTTCAAAGTTCTCCTGGCCGGGAAAGACAAGGCGGGGGAATTTTACCGCGACGCGTTTTACGGGTTGTTTCAGTACGTCAGCAACCGGATCCCGGAGATCAGCGATGAGTTGTACAAGATCGATGACGCTCTTTGTGCCGGCTTCGGATGGGAGATTGGCCCATTCGATACCTGGGATGCCCTTGGCGTCGAGAAAACAGTTTCAGAAATGGAAGCTGCAGGCTACAAACCCAGCCAATGGGTTTATGACATGTTGCAGTCTGGCAACAAGTCTTTTTATAAGGTTGAATCCGGCAAACGCTCCTACTACGATATTCCCTCAAAGACGTACAGAAAGATACCTGGAAGAGACGCGTTCATCATCCTGGAGAACCTGTCGGGCAACGTCGTGTGGAAGAATGCGGAATCAAAGGTTACAGATCTCGGTGACGGGGTGATCAATTTTGCATGGCATAGCAAAAGCTACACGCTTGGCACTTCAGTAATGGAAGGATTGAACAAAGCCATTGACCTCGCCGAGAAAGATTTTCGCGGTCTGGTTGTTGGCCATCAGGGCGCGGATTTTTCCCTGGGTGCAAACCTTGGTCTTGTGTTTATGTACGCGATCGAACAGGACTATGATGAACTCGACTTCATGGTGCGCGCGTTTCAGAATTCCACCATGCGCATCAGATATTCCTCTATTCCGGTGGTCGTGTGCCCGCAGGGCAGGACTTTGGGTGGTGGTTGTGAAATGACGTTGCATGCGGATATCGCACAGGCTACTGCCGAAACGTACATAGGATTAGTGGAGGTGGGCGTTGGCCTGATTCCCGGGGGCGGCGGAACGAAAGAGCTTACAAAGCGTGTAAGCGAGCGATTCCAGGAAGGCGACGTTGAATTGAATGCGCTTCAGAACGCGTTCATGAACATCGCCACTGCAAAAGTAGCCCTATCGGCCGAAGAAGCCAGGGAGATGAACATACTGCGTCCGGTCGACCGTGTATCGATGAACCGCGACCGCCAGATCTCGGACGGCAAGAAAGCAGTTATTGAATTATGGGAGGCGGGATACACGATGCCACAGCAGGCTAAGAATATCCGCGTTCAGGGGCGTACAGGCATAGCGTTGTTCATGGCGGGGGTCCAGGGCATGCGTATGGGCAAATATATTTCCGATCACGACGCAAAGATCGCACTGAAGATCGCCAATGTTATGTGCGGAGGCGACCTCACTGCATCGCAGGAAGTGAGCGAGCAGTATCTGCTTGATCTCGAACGCGAAGCTTTTGTTTCACTTTGCGGTGAGAAGAAGACACTTGAGAGGATTCAGTCGATCCTTACGGGTGGTAAACCGCTCAGAAATTGATCACGACTTGAATTGATTATTGTTAACTGATAGAATATGGATGCATATATCGTTGCCGGTTTCAGGACCGCGGTCGGAAAAGCAAAAAAGGGTGGTTTCAGATTTGTGAGACCGGACGACCTTGCCTCGGATGTGATAAAACATCTCGTGAAGTCTATTCCCGGCCTTGAGAACAAGATGGTCGATGATCTTATTGTTGGCAATGCTGTGCAGGAAGCAGAGCAAGGCATGCAGATGGGTAGGATGATCTCCCTGCTTGCGTTAGGCATTGAGGTTCCGGGGATGGTGATAAACCGGTATTGTGGGTCCGGCATCGAAGCGATTCACATTGCGTGCGCACGGATCCACGCGAAACAGGCCGATATCATCATCGCGGGAGGAGCGGAGTCTATGTCGCTCGTTCCGGTTATGGGCTGGAAGACTGCATTGAATTACACCATCGCGAAGGACAATCCGACATATTATACAAGCATGGGGCTCACCGCTGAGGAGGTCGCCAGGCAGTACAAGGTTTCGCGTGAGGACCAGGATCAATTCGCATATCAATCGCATATGAAGGCAGCCGCGGCTGTCAAGGCCGGAAAGTTCAGGGAGGAGACCGTGCCCATCACCGTCAGGGAAACATATGTTGATGAAGACAACAAAAAGAAAACACGCGAATTTGTAGTGGATACGGATGAAGGCATTCGTGCCGATACCACCGTGGAGGCCCTGGGCAAACTAAAACCTGTTTTTGCAATGGGCGGCACAGTCACCGCAGGAAATTCCTCGCAAACTTCCGACGGAGCCGCGTTTGTCGCAGTGATGTCCGAGCGTATGGTCAAACAGTTGAATCTGAAACCGATCGCCCGCATGGTCAGTTATGCCGTTGGCGGGGTTGATCCGCGAATCATGGGGATAGGGCCGGTGGCTGCTGTTCCCAAGGCGCTGAAGCTCGCCGGTATGAATTTACAGGATATCGACCTGATCGAGCTGAATGAAGCATTCGCTGCGCAGTCACTAGCCGTTGTGCGCGAGCTGGGCATCGATCAGTCGAAATTGAACCTCAACGGAGGCGCTATCGCAGTAGGCCACCCGCTGGGATCGTCAGGAGCGCGGTTGTCGGTGCAGTTGTTCAGCGAGTTGAGAAGGCAAAAGAAAAAACATGGCCTGGTCACAGCATGTGTCGGCGGTGGTCAGGGAGTGGCGGGTATTTACGAATTGTTGAGTTAGACTTTAAAAGCTTATAATCATGGCGACGTCAGTAGAAACCAATAAAGCCATCAAAGGTGGCGAATTTTTGATAAGAGAAACCCGTGCTCAGGAGGTCTTCATCCCGGAAGAGTTTACCGAAGAGCAAAAGATGATCGAACAGCAATGCAAGGATTTCCTTGACAAGGAAGTATACCCACGACTTGATGAGATTGATTCTATGAAGGATCCTGGGCTGATGCCTTCATTGCTCGACAAGGCGGGAGAGCTAGGCCTGCTCGGCACATCGATTCCCGCGGAGTACGGCGGTTTCGGCATGGATTTCAATACCACCATGCTCGTTGCCGAAGTTATTGGCGCAGGCCATTCTGTTGCGGTAGCTTTGTCGGCGCATACTGGGATCGGCACACTTCCTATCCTCTACTATGGGAACGACCAGCAAAAGCAGAAATACTTGCCGAAGCTTGCAACCGGCGAGTGGAAGGCA
>CBFGXV010000090.1:0-7817 GCA_965652755.1 uncultured Chryseosolibacter sp.
GGATCGTTTAATTAATATCATCCAGGGTGATCTCTTCGAGGGGCTCGGTGTAAGTAGAATCTGATTCAGCGTATTGGTTGCAGTTCAAAGTCATGTCCAGGCCGGAAGTGGGTCTCTTGAACAGTCCTTTGCCGTAACCCACGTCAGGATTTTCGTATACTTTAACCATGTACCTGTCCCAGATCGGCCGCGCGGTTTTTCCGCCCTGGCCAAAATACCATGACGGGAAGTGAATGCTGCGTTCGTCGCCGCCAACCCATACACCCGTCACCAGGTTGTGTGTGATGCCCATGTACCAGCCGTCTGAGGCATTGTCGGTCGTACCTGTCTTTCCACCGATCTCATTATCTTTTTTAAGTGTGTAGCTCAGCCCCATCGAGGTGCCACCCTGTTCTTCAACACCGCCCTGTAACATATAGATCATTTTGAAGGCAGTTTTTTCATCCATCGCCTGTCTGGTCTTTGGTACAAAGGTACCGACCACATTTCCATTCTTGTCTTCGATTCGCGTGATGAAATACGGCTCAGTGTGGATACCGAGGTTCACAAAGCTGCAATAAGCCGACACCATGTCGTGAAGCGTGACGTCGCTCGTCCCGAGACACAGCGAGGGAACTGCCTCCAGATGTGTTGTGATTCCCAGGCGTTGTGCGAAGTCCACTACGTTTTGCGGTTTAACATGGTCAATGAGCTGAGCGCTGATGGAATTGATCGAACGCGCCATCGCCTGACGGAGATTGTATTTCGCGCCGCTGCCATAATCGCCCTCAGCATTTTTCGGATACCAGGTTCCTCCCGAAACTTTTATTACAGGCGCTATATCCAGCAACTGATAGCATGGCGAGTACCCGTCTTCAATCGCTTTGCCATACACAAAGGGCTTGAAGGTCGAGCCAGGCTGACGGGTCGACTGTTTTACGTGGTCGTACTTAAAGTGTTTGAAGTCAATTCCTCCCACCCATGCTTTGATGGCGCCGGTTGTCGGGTCCATCGACATCAGCCCGGACTGCAGAAAACGGTTATAGTATCGCAGTGAATCCATCGAGCTGAACAGCGTATCGCGCTCGCCTTTCCAGCTGAATACCGTCATGGGTTTTTTGACATTCAGCATGATATTTACCGAATCAGAGTCATCGCCATATTTCTGCACAAGGGCTTTATACGCGAGTGTCTTCCTGATCTTTTTCTGCAAAAAGTTTTTGATGAGATGTCCATCGTCATCAACCCAGGGCTCGCTGCCTTTAAGCTTCCACTGATTTTCAAACTCCGCCTGCAGTATCGCCATGTGCTCCGATGTCGCCTCTTCGGCCATCTGTTGCATACGGCTGTCGATTGTAGTGTAGATCTTCAGACCGGACTCCCAGAGATCATAACCGCGTTCCTTACACCATTCCATCAGGTAGTTTGTAAGAATTGACCTGAAGTAGGTGGCAATGCCCTTGTTGTGGTTTTGCACTTGGTACTCCAGCGTGATAGGCATGAATTTGAGCGAGTCATAGTCCTGTTTGCTTTTTATATACCCGTGCGCGAAGAGTTTGTACAACACTTCGTTGCGCTTCTTTAGTGAGTTTTCAGGATTCCTGAACGGGTTATAGAACGTGGGAGCCTGGAGCATGCCTACCAGTACCGCTGACTCCTGGATGTTGAGACTATCGGGTTGTTTGTTGAAATATGTCTCGGCCGCAACTTTTATCCCATAAGCATTGCTGCTGAAATCGCTGGTATTTAAATACATTGTGATGATCTCCTCCTTGGTGAAGTTGCGCTCCAGCTTGGTTGAGATGATCCACTCCTTCGTTTTCTGGATTATCCGTCGGGGAAGGCTTCCAAGTTTTGACAAGTGACCGTCCAGCTCCGGGTTCTGGGTATAAAGGTTTTTCGCGAGCTGCTGCGTGATCGTACTTCCTCCACCCGCGCTGTTAAAAGTCAGGATACCCCAGAGCACTCTGGGGTATGCCCAGAAATCCATACCCGCATGGTCGTAGAAGCGATGATCTTCGGATAGCAGCAGTGTGTTTATCAAATCCGGTGAAAGCTGGTCGTAACTTACCTGGCTGCGATTAAAACGAAAATAGCGGCCGAGTGAAACGCCATCCGCGGAGATCAACTCGGATGACAGGTCGTTCTGAGGATTTTCGATCGATGCATAGCTGGGCATTCCTCCGAATAATCCCAAAAGATCTATACTGACGGTGTACACATACAGCGGAAATCCAAGAGCAATGACGAGGAATGATATCCAGACGGCTTTTACAGCCTTTCTGAACCACGATCTTTGTAAAAGAAGTGGATTATTACTGGTTTTTCGTTTGGTAGTTTTTCTCGAAGAAACGGAGGTATTCATTCAGGCCTTTGGTTCTGTAAAAAATGTCGAAGTTTTCCTTAGTGATTACAAAATTATCGAATTTATGGTTTCGAAGATCCTGAATACCTGGCAGGTTTTCGCTGAAGGTTTGGAAATACTCCATGGCCGCCTTCTTCCCTGCAAATTCTGAGACAAAAGTTAGTGCAAGATCGTCATTTAGTACAAGGTGGCTGGTGTTCAGTTTCGATTGTGCAAAATGCGATTCATTAAAATACTCCAGCGCTGCCCCGGTCACTTCATTCGCGTTTTTCTTTTTCGGATATACCAGCACGAAGTAATGTGGACCATTGAAGGATGTAATAAAAGTTATGCCTTTCCGCTTTTCTTCTTCCTGTTCAAACTTGTGCGATGCGTCAAGCAATTTCTGAGCGTACCTGGATTGCTCAGTCTCCGGATAGGATTTGATATACTCCTGTAAAGTATACTGATACCTGCCGATGTCTTCTGTTTTTCCGATGATGAGGATTTGCAGAAGCTCAAGTGTTGGGTTGAACCCTGTGTCTCCCATCCGCAGGGCATTTTGGACGATTACGCTCGCAGAGTCATAATGACCGGCTTCAAAGATCTGGTAAGCATTTTTGTATTGTACTTTTTGCTTTTCTGCTGCCTGGCTGGACTCCTGGAGATAATCCGGGTTGATCAGGATCCTTGCAAAGGTTGATGTCGGATGTTCAGTCTTCAAGCGGGTGGCGTACTGGCCGGCCTGGTCGGGATGAGTGTCTTTGGTGATGAGATACAGCGTATACAGTACTTCCGGCTCGTATTCGGAATCCGGAAACCGTGTGAGCAGTGTTGTATAGATATCAACGGCGTTGTCTTTTTCGTGTAGTTTAAAGTTGTAGATGTCTCCGAGCAAGAAGTACGCTTCTTCGATCCTGGCAAGCGCTGCTGCCCGTGCCTCCTCCGTACGCGGAATTTGTTTATCGAGGTCTGCATACGCGACGTCAACAGGATCGGCGTTTTCCTTCGCTTCCTCAGTAGTTTGATCCCCGGTTGGTGTATTTGTGGCGGTCAGTGGCGTATTGCGATCCTGAAACGAGGAGGACATTCGCTGCGATCTTCGCCAGTTATCCTCAAGCTTCACTTCCCCCCAGACCCTTTTGAACTCCGACTGACCCTGTCCGACTGAGGCCGGATTGCCGAAGTACCAGTCACCCGCGACCTCGTTCGGCTCATTGCTGTCATTAAATATCCCTGAAGACTGCGAGTCGATCTCGATGCGGTTTCCGCGCTTTTTCTTTTTTCCGGCGGCCTTGAGCTCGGCGATCTTTTGTTCAGCCGTGACAACGGAATCAACCATCGCCCGCAGTGCCGATGTGTCAAGGGAGGATAGGGACAACAGACTGTCCTGCCATTGTACAGTCTTGAGATGCATGACAAACTCGTTGAGGATCTCCTGCCGTTCCTTGATCGAGGCATATCCTTCGTAATCGGATGGCAACGCGGAGATGGCGCTGTCGTAATACGCTTGTGACAACGCGTAATCCTTCAGGGTGTCGTAGTAGATCTCGCCGAGCCTCAGGTATGCTTCGCCTTGTATGCGCTTGTTATTTCCACTTCTGACTGAGCGGTTTAAATGATCAATAGCGCCTTTTACATCGTTCTGTTTGAGTTCGAAGATCCCCATCTCATAATAGATCTTGTCTCTGAACTCCTTGTTCTTGGAATCTTTGAGCAACTTTCTGAACGACTTGCGGGCAGCATTGACATCGCGGTTCCGGGATATTTCTGTTACCTGCGCCATGTACAGCCGCGCATAGAAATCGACCTCATATTCGGGATTTGTATTCAGACATTTTTTGTAATAATTGTAAGCTTCGGATTCGAAACCCAGGCGCTGGTACACCTGGCCAATGATGAAGTAGATCCGCCCTTTCCGGTCTTTTTTTGTCAGCAAGCCGTCGACCGCGGTGAGGCTGCGAACCATCTGATCATAATTTTCCAGCAGCTGATGATAATACGCTTTCTCGAGAAAGAATTTCTTCTTGTTCGTTTTACTCAGGCGCGCTTTTTCAAGGTAATCGATGGCGGCTTGTGCGTTGTTCATCTCCCGGTGCTCGATGTAAGTGCGGATGAGATTGATGATCGCGAGATGTTTTGCGTCCTTGTCCTTTGAATGCGTGTTGACGTACTTGAACGTCTGTACCGCATTGCCCCAGTCCAGGCTGTACATCCTTGCTTTACCAACGAGGATATAGGCGTCGTCGACCCACTTGCTGTTGGAATGTCGCTCTATGGCGACGCTCGCCATTTTGATCGCTTCCTCGATTTCCTTTTCAAAGCTGTTGGCCAGCGTTGAATCAAAGGTGGGATATAACCTCAGGATACGGTTATAGTCGTCAGCGTGACTGGTAAGGATGACATCCTCCACGTTGTTGATCTCTTCCAGAGCATAGTAATATCCATTGAAGTGCGCCGTTGTATTGTGATAGGCTTTGCTGGTCCATGTGTTTCGTTCCGGAGAACAGGAAAAGAGGGCAATTACCAGCAAAATTGGATATAAGTGAAGATTCTTCAAGACTGACGAATTAATTACTTAAGAACGCAAAATTCCCAAATTCCATATTATAATCAGGCAGAATCTCTAATTTTGTCTGAAATGTGATTCCCTTGAAAGCTAAAAAAACGTTATCCAGCGCCCTCACCACCCGCTACCAGCTTATCATCCGCAATGAGGAGAATTTCGCCGAGAAGACAAGCCTTGGGTTTACATATTCAAAATTAATTCTTTTTTCCTTCCTGTTGTTCATCACCGTTTTTGCCATGTCACTGTTCCTGGTCGAGACGGTTCTGGAGAAGTGGTTTGATCCGAAATACGAACAAATGGTACTAAACCAGCAGCTGTATGGTCTGGCGTTAAAAGTGGATTCTCTCGCGCTGGAAGTGGATCGCAAGGACAGGTTCATCGCGAATTTCCAGAGAGTTCTCAGCGGAGACACGAGCGAATACCAGGATCCGGTGGAAGTGTTGCGCGGCGAATCGCAGCCACTCACGCGGCCTTCGGAGCTTCAGCTTGAGCCGACGGATTCCGTCTTTCGGAAGGACTTCGAAAAGTCTGACCTTTCCCTGATCTCGCTGGCCAATGTCAAACGCCAGGAGCTCCATGAATCTTTTTTCTTTTCCCCCATAACCGGATTTATATCCGATCGCTATAATGTCAGGAAGGGTCATTACGGAGTCGACATTGTTACCAAGACAAACGAGCCTGTGAAGTGCATCGCGGATGGTACGGTGCTGTTCTCCTCGTGGACCCAGGACGCCGGGTATGTGATCATGATCCAGCATGGGGCGAACCTGATTTCGGTCTACAAGCACAATGCCGAACTTTATAAAAAAGTTGGTACATTTGTTAATGCGGGAGAAATCATCGCTCTCGTAGGTAACAGCGGAGAACTCACCAACGGTCCTCACCTGCACTTCGAACTTTGGTACAATGGAAATTCGCTGAACCCGGAAGAATTTGTCACTTTTTAAACTAAAAAAATTATGTTCACCTCTAAAGAAGAAAAACGTGTTGCTGAGGAGATCAGCAACTCCAGCAACACCATAGGCAAAGGCACTTTTCTGGAAGGAAATGTTGAAACGTATGGCAATATCCGGATTGAAGGTAAAGTGACGGGTAATGTCAAATCCAAATCCAAGGTCGCACTGGGGCCTTCTTCTTTAGTTCAGGGAAACGTAATTGCGCAGAACGCCGACCTCGAAGGTGAGGTAAAAGGCCGGATAGAAGTAGCCGAGCTCCTCGTTTTAAAAGCAACGGCGGTGATCCACGGCGACATCGTGACAGGCAAGCTTGTCGTTGAACCCGGCGCAATATTTAATGGAACCTGTAAAATGGGTGCCGCTGTTAAGGATATCAAAGTAGCAGAAAATGGCGCTCAGACCAGGACCCTCGCCCCGCAGCAAGAAGCCAAATCCATCTAGCAGCAACTATTTGCGCTATAGCGGCCTTGCACTGCAGCTACTTGTGACTATCGCGGTCTGTGGCTGGTTGGGTTACAAGGCCGACCAGTATTTCGGCAACAAATATCCCTTATTGATGTTGCTTCTGGGCTTTCTCGGCTTTGCGGGAAGTCTTTACCAGATATACAGGTCTATTAACCGGCCCTCATAACTTGCTTCCTTTCTTCTTAGCCGCCGCTTTCTTCGCGCTGGGTCTTCCGCCGTTTGTTTCGCTTTCGTTTGACAAGGGATGGATCCCACTGATGCCCTCTTTTCTATACGAAACCACCTGGCTGGTAGCGTTCATCACTTCGGTGATCTTTGTCTATCTATACCGGATGGCTAAACCATCCCTGTTTGTCCAGTTCTACCTGCTCTCCCTCGTTGTGAAGCTGGTCGCCTGTCTTTCTTATGCCCTTCTTGTGATCCTGGAAAACCGCGCCGGCGCCGTAGCCAACGTGGTGTATTTGCTCCTGGTTTATCTTCTTTATACCGGGCTTGAAATTGCATTTTTATTCAGGAGGATTTCAGGCAGTTCCCCCTCCTGAACAGGGGCCAAAAAATTTTTAAAAGATTTTTTTGTGGAGGTATAATTAATACCTTTGCGCTCGGATTTTAAAAACCTTGTAAAAAGCCGAAATGACTGCCTTTTTGAATAGTTTCAGCCGCTTTTTTCTTGTATTCTTCATCATTTCCGGGGGCTTTTTTTCAGCTTTCGGCCAGGCGGATCATGAGCAGGAAAGCGGCGAAAAACTCAACGTCAGCGAACTCATCATACACCACGTTCTTGACGATCATGTCTGGCATCTGGCCGATGGTGCCGTGATCTACCTCCCGGTCATTGTATACTCGGCCGAAAAAGGCATGGATATTTTCTCGTCACGGAACTTTTACGACGATCATCACAACGTTGTGCCTTATAATGGATACGTGCTGGACCATAATCATATCTACCTGGAGGGCACGGACAAAGCTGTGCTTGATCTGTCGATCACCAAGAACGTTGCAATGCTGTTTATAAATGCGGTATTGCTCCTGCTGGTCTTTGTCAGCATCGCGAACGCGTATAAAAAGAATCGGGCGCGGGCGCCGAGAGGTTTACAGTCATTCTTCGAGCCGGTCATTCTCTTTGTCAGAGATGAGATCGCGAAACCAAATATCGGCCATCGCTACGAAAGGTATTTTCCTTTCCTGCTGACCTTGTTCTTTTTCATTCTCTTCGGAAATCTCATCGGTCTTCTGCCTGGAGCCGGCAACCTGACAGGCAACATCGCCGTCACCATGGTCCTGGCGGTGATGACGTTCATCGTGACAAATGTGAGTGGAAACCGCGGCTATTGGAGCCACATATTCTGGACGCCCGGGTTGCCTTTTGTTCTAAGGCCGATCATTCTCCTCGTTGAAGTTATCGGTGTGTTTACAAAGCCGATCTCTCTGATGGTTCGTGTTTTTGTGGCAATCACAGCGGGGCACATCGTGTTGCTGAGTCTGATCGTCCTGATATTCGTGT
>CBFGXV010000091.1:0-7771 GCA_965652755.1 uncultured Chryseosolibacter sp.
CGAATTTATGTCCTTCACTTATCGCTACGGAGAATCCGATTGGAAATCTCAGCGGCAACTGGATCTCCTGATCCCGGGCGGATTGTATTCACCCGACGAACTGGCGGCCCTGCTAAAGTCTGATCCGTCGACGTATATCATTCCGAGAGCTGGCAATTATCCCAGGGTCGGCGGGCATACGGCGGAAACCGGAGGATTCGAGGTGGATGAAAACGGACAAGACGGAGCTTTCGTACCAGGAGTCGTTCAGACAGCAGGCGCCGATACCCCCGATGATTTCAGTGATGACGTCTATGAAGAACATCTCGGCGGTGCCAATACAGAGATCTATCCGATCACGGATACCTACGCATGGGGCTTTAACGAACAGATCACTTTTGACGCTTCCTTTATTAAGTTGCGAGAGTTGTCTCTGGGATATCAGATTCCGGATATCGGCATCATCCGCAATGCAACGTTTTCTATCTATACGCGAAACATTATGCTTTGGACCAAATCGGATATCGGCATTGATCCCGAACGGGCATTTTGGGCAGCCTCTGGCAGACAAGGTGATACGCAGAGCCAATTCAGACAAGGTATAGAAAGGCAAAACGTAATGCCGTGGAGTGTCTCCTATGGCTTTAAGCTTAATTTCAACTTTTAATTCAGCCAATAATTCTTAAGCGATGAAGAATCTATTTAATATAAAAAAGACATTGCTGATCATCCTCGGTTTATGCGTTGTTGCTGCCTGTGATGAGAAGCTGACGGAAATGAATGTTAATCCAAATGGTATTGATCCGGCTACGGCAAATCCAAACTTGCTGATGCCTGCAGTACTTGCGCCCGCAGCGCAGACGTATCTGGACCTTGGATTTGGTGATATGGCGGGTACCGTGCAACATACCCAAAAGAACGGGTGGTTCGGCGGTCACAATCATTACGATTGGGGAGCGCGCGATTGGAGCGGATGGTATGGCATACAACGCACAAATGCATTGCTGGAGGAGCGGGCCGTTGAGTTGGAGAATGAATTTTTTCAGGCCGTATCCTTAACGATGAAGTCGTTCATATTTGGAAACATTGCCGACTTGTGGGGAGACGCCCCGTACACGGATGCCGTGCAGGGAACGGAGGGCGGAAATCAATTCGAATATCCCGCATTCGACTCGCAGGAGACAATCTACCTTGGTGTCATCGAAGATCTGAAGACAGCCGCGGCTCTCTTTGCTTCCGCGGATAGCGAGGGCGTTACGCCAGCCGCTGACTTGTACTTCGGCGGAGATACAGAGCGTTGGGAGCGTTTTGCCAATTCCCTTCTGCTCAGGTATTACATGCGGATCTCCGAGAAGAGACCAGACATCGCCAAGCCAGGTATCGAGGCGATATATAATGGTGGTATGTACATAGAATCACCTGGGGAGGATGCTACGCTGGATTACACCGGAGGCGCCAATGACGTATGGCCGTCACAATATACGAGCGTCGATGCGTTCACCAGATGGCAGGCTTCCCAGACGCTGATCGACCAGATGTTAACCACGAATGATCCGCGGATTTCTGTATGGTTTCAGCCGGTCGCCGTTCAGTGGGTAGCTGATCCGGGATTGGCAACGGCTCAGGAAGACTTTATCCGTGCGGATGGTCAACCGCTTGAAGTAGACACGTATTCATACCTTGAGTTCCAGGAAATGTCGGACATCAAATTCACGCGCCGTTTCAACCCGAACCAGGCTGCCTATAATGATGATTTGTATGTAGGACTGCCTCCCGGTCTGACAATTCCCGCCTCCTATAATGGCAACCCGGATCCGGGCCAGGGTACGCGGAACCAACATGTGTCTCAGTTGGCCCCGATCTATTCGACCGCAGGTTCTCGCGGAAGCATTCTGAAAGCGAGAATTATTTCCGCGGCTGAGGTGAGTTTTATTCTGGCTGAGGCTGCGCTCAAAGGCTATGCTGTGGGAAGTGCAGAAGACCACTACAATGACGCCATTCAGCACTCGCTCACAACGTGGGGCAAGGGTAGTGAATTCAATTCGTTCATTGCCGTGCCGGGTGTCGCATTTAATGGTACAGTCGAACAAGTAATCACGCAGAAATGGGTGGCGAGCTGGACCGCAGCGACTGAAGCATGGATGGATTTCAGACGGACGGGATTTCCCGCGTTGCAGGCAGGGCCTGCAGCAACCCAACCTGTCGTGGCAGTGCGATTCAGATATGGCAACGACGAATTGAATAACAACACTACCAACGCGAATGCCGCGGTGAGCAGACTGGAAGTCACTCCGTATTCAGGAGCTGTTGGTGCGAATAGTCAATGGTCAAAACCGTGGATCATTCAGGGAACAGGTGAACCCTGGTAAAATATATTTGGGTTTTTGTTTGAATAGCGGAGAGTGTCATCTCCGCTATTTTTTTTATTTTACCTCAATTCTTTCGTTTTCGCTATGAAGAGATTATCCAAGATACTCCCGTTTGTTCTGTCAGCACTTACATTGACCGTTTACATGGCGTTCCTCCGCGAAGAGAGAGATCCCCATGACCACGGTCCCCATGATCATTCTGACGTTTACCGCGAGCACTCACACAGCCAGGTAACCGAGCTTCCGGTGCGATTGCTCTTCCCTTCACGCGAACCGGACCGCGTGATCCTCAACCTTAGCATAGAGCCGGGCACTTCGCTCGCTGTAAACTGGCGAACAGATACCACGATTCTGGAAGGCTACGTGGAATTTGCCGTCGCCACTGCGGGTCCGGAGTTTAAGGATCTATCAACCCTCGTCAGCGCCAAACGGGAACACCTCGTCACCAAGCATCTTAAAGAACCCAGGGTCTCCGCTCATTATTTCTCGGCGTCGATAACCAACCTGACACCAGCGCAACGGTATGTCTATCGTGTGGGGACAGAGGGCGCATGGAGCGAATGGTATCAGGTTCGTATGCCTGACGTCGATTCCGGAAAACTGTCCTTTATATATTTCGGCGACGCCCAGAACGACCTGAAATCAATGTGGTCCCGCGTTATCCGCGAAGCCTACAAGACCATCCCGCACGTTGATTTCATGCTGCACGCGGGCGACCTGATCAATCGACACGACCGCGATCTCGAATGGGGAGAATGGTTCTATGCAGGAAGCTTTATCCACGCGACTGTTCCCAGTATCATGACGCCGGGAAATCATGAATACGGCAAAGGAGTCATACTATCGCCACAATGGAGACCTCAGTTCAACCTGCCCGTCAACGGACCGAAAGGTCTTGAGGAAACATGTTATGCGATTAACTTTCCGAACCTGAAGCTCGTATCGCTGGACGCGGAACAAATCGATGAGTCTCCGTATTTCCTCGAGAAACAAGCACGGTGGCTGGATTCCATTCTCACGCATGACCCGCGAAAGTGGACGGCGCTTACTTTCCATTACCCTGTATTCTCAACAAGTCCCAACCGCGATAATCTGAAGCTCCGGGAAAGGTTCAAACCGATATTTGACAAACACAAAGTGGATATCGTCCTGCAGGGACACGATCACGCCTACGGAAGAGGTATGGTCAATAATGTTCCCACGGGCTACAGCGTGAACGACAAGTCGTCCGGTACCATGTACGTTGTATCTGTCAGCGGTCCGAAAATGTACGATATTTCAAAAGATGCCTGGATGGACCGAAAAGCGCGCAACACTCAGCTGTTCCAGATAATAACTATTGATGACGATGTCTTGTCTTTTCAGTCGTTTACCGCTCACGGCCAACTGTACGACGCCTTTGATCTGGAAAAGAGAAAAGGCAAATCAAACAAACTTGTAAACAAAATTCCGGACATCCGCGAAAGGCTTTGATCCATTAACTCGAAGGATACATCAAGGATGGCAGCTATAAGAAACGACAGAATAAAAATTTATGAGCCCGATACATCAACACCCCAATATCCCAACACATAAACACATCATCATGCTCATGGTGGCTATCCTGTTGTCTTCATCCTGCAACAAGAAACCTGCATACCTGGAACCAGGGAGTAAGCCTAACATCATCTTCATACTGACGGATGATCACCGTTGGGATGCGCTGGGTATTATGGGTAACAAGATTCTTAAAACCCCTAATCTTGATAAACTTGCGAGAGACGGCATTTACTTTCGCAATGCTTATGTGACTACCGCTATTTGTGCTGTAAGCCGTGCGAGTATCCTTACAGGTCAATATCAGTCACGACATGGGATAGGGGATTTTGCTACCAGTTTTAACTCGGAGGCGCTTGAGGATACTTATCCGATGTTATTAAAAAATGCCGGATACAAGATCGGGTTTGTTGGAAAGTATGGTGTAGGGAAGCCTGCTGATCAGCCCAGTAAACGCTATGACTTCTGGGAGTGTACAAACAAGGTGCAGCCTGATTATGAGATGACGGATGAGAACGGAAACTATATTCACAACACCGACAAAGTAAGTCGTGATGTGAGTCGGTTTCTTGTTGCGATGGGCAATCAGGGACCATTCTGCTTGTCTGTCAGTTACAAGGCTCCCCACGTTCAGGATAATGACCCGCGGCAGTTTATTATCAACCCGCGCTACAAATCACATTATGCAGATGTTACTATTCCGGTCCCTGAAACTGCAGATCCTGAGTATTGGAATCGATTTCCTGACTTCTTCAGAACAGACGAGAATATTGCCCGCATACGATGGAAGCTGCGCTTCGCCACGCCGGAGATGTATCAGGAAAGTGTAAAAAATTATTATCGACTGCTTACAGATGTTGACGACGCAATCGGGAAGATGGTGAACGAGCTTGACTCGCTTGGGATCGCAGACAACACCATTATCATATTTACCGGCGACAATGGAATGTATCTGGGAGAACATGGTCTTGCGGGAAAATGGTACGGCCATGAAGAATCCATCCGTGTCCCCTTGATTATTTTCGATCCCAGGGAGGGAAGTAGTTTTAGATCAAAAGTTTCTGATGAAATCGCCCTGAATGTTGATATCGCGCCAACAATTCTCGGATTTGCCGGCGTGGATGTTCCTGACAGCGTTCAGGGGATGGATCTTGCAAGAGTGGTTGATGGAACAGATCCGTCGCGCACTCGTCGCGATTTTTTCTACCAGCATACCTTTATGGGAAGCCCGGGAATTCCAAAGGTTGAAGGAGTTGTAAGTCGGGAGATAAAATATATGAAATTTATTGAGCACGGATATGAGGAGTTGTATGATTTGAACCGCGACCCGCTTGAAAAAAATAATCTTGCCACATCGCCGGAATATTCCAATGAGCTGCAGCAACTGCGAAAGCGGTATCTTGAATTGCAGCAGTTAGTAAAGTAAATGAAAGTGGTGTGCGTTACTGATCGGGACCGATTGTTATTTGTTTTAACTGTGATTTTCTGTCGCCAGCCGGATTTTTAACAGAAGAAATGTAGATTTATTTCCAATGCCTGATGTATGAAGATTCTATTGATCTCTGTTTTAATCTTTTTGACTGATGACCTATTGTCGCAGATTCCAGCTCGGCCTAATATTCTCTGGATTGTGAGCGAAGACAACAGCCCCTTCATGGGGGCGTATGGTGATGCATTCGCCACCACACCCAACATCGACCGGTTTGCAACAGAGGGAATACGCTACACAAACGCTTTGGCGACTGCGCCTGTCTGCGCTCCTTCACGCTCAACACTGATCACCGGAATGTATCCTCCATCGATCGGAACGGAGCACATGCGCAGCAACTACCCGGTGCCCGGCTTCGTCAGATTCTTTCCGCATTACCTCAGGCAGGCAGGATACTACACAACCAACAATGCAAAAAAAGATTACAACACCATCGATCAACCGGAATGTTGGAATGAATCCAGTCAGAAGGCTACATACAGGAATCGCAAACCAGGCCAGCCGTTCTTTGCAGTGTTTAACATCGCCATCTCGCATGAAAGCAGTTTGCACACAAGCATTCCTGATAGCAGGCTGAAGCACGACCCTGAAAAAGTTTCCATTCCTCCGTATCATCCGGCAACAAAGGAGATGAAGCATGACTGGGCCCAGTACTACGACAAGATCCAGTCGATGGATGAACAGGTTGGCCGAATACTCGGGGAGCTTGATGAGGCGGGCCTGCGTGACAGCACCATCGTATTTTATTATAGCGATCACGGGGGAGTGTTGGGGCGAAGCAAAAGATTCATGTATGAATCCGGTTTGCATATTCCGCTGATCATCCGTTTCCCGGAAATGTACAAGCACTTGGCGCCCGGTGACGCGGGTTCAACCACGGACCGGATCGTGACATTCCTTGACTTCGCGCCTACCATCCTGAGCCTTGCAGGTCTGCAACCCCCTGCCTATATGCAAGGGTCCGCATTTCTAGGAGACGGTGAGAAACCTCCGCGCGAATATGCTCACGCTTTCCGCGGCAGGATGGACGAACGTCCCGACATGAGCAGGTCGGTCCGCGATAAGCGATTCCGGTATATCCGAAACTTTTTGCCGCACAAGATCTACGGCCAATATCTTGAGTATCTCTGGAAAGCACCGTCTATGGCCTCGTGGGAACGCGCGTGGAAAAAAGGTGAGTTGAATGAGACCCAATCCGCCTTCTGGAGACCAAAACCGGCGGAAGAACTCTACGATGTCAAAGCAGATCCCCACAACATCAATAACCTTGCAGGTAATCCGGAATACAAACAGGTTCTGAGACGCATGCGCGCCGAAAACCAGCGGTGGATGCTGGAATCCCGGGACATCGGCTTTATTCCGGAGCCGCTGATGGCTGAGATATCGAACAACACACAACTGTATGACTATGCACGAAGTGCCCGGTATCCTTTGGAAAATATTTTCGAGACCGCGCTGCTGGCCTCGTCTGGCAACCCTTCTGACCTTCGTGAAATCACAACAAGACTGGACGACGGCGATCCGCTCGTGCGGTATTGGGCGGTGACCGGTTGCATTGTGCTGTCAAGCTATGCATCGCCTTACAGGCCACGGCTCAAGGCGCTTTTACGCGACAAAGAGCCGGTTGTGCGGATCGCTGCAGCGGAAGCATTATTTCTTTTGGGTGAAAAAGATCTGGTTCTGAAAGCGCTCGTAGGGGCTTTGCAATCTGAAAACCTTATGCTGCGTGTCTACGCTTTGAATGTGCTGGAGGATATGGGTGAGGATGCGCGCCCCGCTTTGACAAGTATCTCATCACTCTTAAAGGACAATATAGCGGATGGGGACTACGACGTGCGCGCGGCAAAACGTATTGTAGACTTATTGGACAAACGTTAAGGCTATTAACTGACTTGTTTTTACATATGAAAACCATTGTTCTCCTCGTTCTGCTTTCATATTGCACCGGCGGATATGCGCAGGAGATTGGAAGGCCACTGCCACCGTGGAAGGAAGGGATGCTCGACTTGCATCATATCAATACTGGCCGTGGCGATGCCGCTTTCTATATCCTTCCCGATGGCACAACGTGCGAAATGCCACCATGAATTCTCCCCGGAGAACATCTCCGCACCCGGACGGTAGCAAGTTTGCGCATGAGTGGATCGCGATCTATGGGAGAAAGTTTATGCCTTCCATCAGCAAGGGGCAGATAGATTACGATGATGGAGGCCAACAAGATTGTTTATCGGCCCGCTCATTGAAAGATCCTATAAGCATGGATGGCAATATCCTTCTGCGGGTCATGCCCGGAGCAAAGGAATAATTCGTCATCATCCTGAACGATGAGAATCGTGAGAATGAGGTAAAAGCTGTATTTGGCCCCTATCAGACGAAAAAGAAATAACTTTCGCTTTTT
>CBFGXV010000092.1:0-7742 GCA_965652755.1 uncultured Chryseosolibacter sp.
CTCGAATACCAATTTTCAAATGGTCTTACAGTGAGAATGACTTTTGCGTCAGGATAGCGCTTCATGTGTTCTTTATACCATGGGTATCCTGGAAAGTCTACCGTCGCCTGATAGCCATTATAAAGACTGTCCCAGTCAGTAGTGCCCGTGTCCTTCAACGTCAACCAGTAATGAAGATTTGCAGGGTGTACGAGCAGTTCCTTCATGTGATACGTTTTTGCATAGCCCAATCTCTCCAGGGATTCTTTCAGCGTGTTTGTGCCCGTGCGTGGTAACCCGGCACCGATGATCTTGATAGACATAGTGGTTATTGTTTAGGTTGGAATAGAGGAATGATAAGGAAGTTAGAGATTAATTTTCTCTAAAGTTTATCCCCTGAAGAAAATATTCTCCGATGCCAACTTTATTAGGTAAATTGGATTAAACACCCCAACGCCATGAACAAATCCCTTCTCTCCTCCCTGCTGCTGGTATGTGTACCACTTCTTCTATCAACTTCGTGCGAGGTAAAAAGAAGCGATGCAGGCGAAGCCAGGCCAACCGCGTCAAATGACAGAAACATGTTCGGACATCGAATCCCGCGAGGCCTTACAATCACCAGCGAAGATCTGACTGATGGCTACGTGATGTTCGCGGTACCGAATTCCGCTTCCATGTATCTCATCAACCGCAAGGGAGAAGTAGTACATGAGTGGAAGGGAAATTATCCGGTTATGGGCGGTTATCTGACTGATGACGGATCACTCGTGCAAAACGTAGTAGATCCCGACTTTCCGGTATTTGCGGGGGGTGGTGAGACAGGCCGGTTCTCAAAAATATCATGGGATGGTAAAATTTTGTGGGAGTTCGAGTACGCAAACGAGAAGTTCCATGCTCACCACGATTTTGCCGTTCTTCCGAGTGGAAATATACTCGCGATCGCGTGGGAAGCCCGGACCTTTCAAGAGGCCGTTGACGCAGGAAGGAAAACAGCGTTAACACCAAAGGCCGGCTTGTGGCCGGACAAGATAGTAGAGATCAAACCAAATGGTGCACAAGGCGCGGAGATCGTGTGGGAATGGCACCTGTGGGATCATATGATACAGGATCACGATCCGAAGAAAGCAAACTATGGCAACCCTGCCGAACATCCGGAACTACTCGACATCAACCTTGGGGATTCATTGCCTCCGCTGATCTCCCAGGATAGTATGGACATCCTGAAAAAGCAGGGAAGGGAGCGAAGGAATCAAACACCAGAAAATATGGGATCGGACGTTTACCACGTAAATGCGATCAAGTACAACGCAGACCTTGATCAGATCGCATTCAGCTCACCGAACCTCAGTGAGATCTTCATCATCGATCACAGTACAACAACGAGGGAAGCTGCAGGGCACTCCGGCGGGCGTTGGAAGAAAGGAGGCGATTTCCTTTACCGCTGGGGTAACCCGCAAAACTACAGGCGGGGTGATTCCACTAACAGGAAATTATTCAGGCAGCATGATATCAGGTGGATAGAAAAGGGATATCCTGGCGCTGGCAACCTGACAGTATTCAATAATGATATTCCTAACAAAGACACGCTCAACTACTCGGCGGTATACGAAATAATCCCGCCGACCAACGCGCAGGGAATGTATATCGTCGAAAAGGATAAAGCCTTTGGTCCAGAAAGCCCGGCGTGGCAATACATTGCACCGGACTCCGTTTCCTTCTTCAGCAGTTTTATTTCGGGGGCCCACAGAATGAGGAACGGCAACACGTTTATTAACGAAGGAGCGAGAGGACGATATTTCGAAGTCACGAAGGAGGGCAAGATCGTTTGGGAATATTTAAACCCATATCGCGGTGACGTTCGTCAGCCTAATGGCGACATGAATCCTGTTATGCCGATGACGTATTTCGGATTCAGGTCAACCTTCATTCCTGCTGATCACCCCGCCTTTGCAAACCGGAAGCTGCAGCCACTCGACCCACAACCAAAAGTATTCAAACTACCGCCTCCGGAAAACGCCAAACAAGGTAAGAGCTTGTAAAGAGCAAACACCGGCGAAAGGCATGATTCACACGTCAGCGCGACAACTATGGACACTACGAACCGGAAGCTGAAACTCACGTTGCTTCTTGTCAGCAGCCTGACGATCATGTCAGTAATCACCATCGCCCCGGCCTTGCCGGAGATGACCGTTGAATTCCGGGAGGCTGAGCATGCTGACCTTCTTGTCAGGTTAGCTTTTACCATTCCTGCTCTCATGATCGCCATGATGGCTCCACTCACCGGTCGACTCATTGACCGGCATGGCAGGTTGAAGATGCTATGGGGTGCCCTCTTTTTTTATGCGCTTTCAGGGGCGTCAGGATATTTCCTCGACAATCTACACGCAATCCTTTTGTCAAGAGCAGTGCTGGGTGTTTGCGTAGGCGTGTCCATGACAATTGTAATCACATTGATCGCCGATTACTTTGACGGTGCCGAACGCCAGAAATTTGTTGGCGTTCAGGTTGCATTTATGTCATTAGGCGGGATCGTGTTCATCGGTTTGGGAGGTCTGCTTGCCGACATGGGGTGGAGATATCCATTCCTCATTTACTTGCTCTCCCTCCTCATTCTTCCCTTCAGCATAGTGTTCCTCAGAGAGCCTGCCGCAGGGGTAAAAAAAGCTTTCGATCCCCGACCCGTAAAGTCGCCAGGGATCATATGGATCCTGTTTATCAATACGATGTTGATGTGGATTATTTTTTTTCTGATACCCGTGCAGTTACCGTTTCACCTGAAAGCGATGGGTATCGACTCCCCATCATTGGCGGGAGTCGCGATCGCGATAAGCACGGCTTCATCGGCCCTCTCTTCCTTTTCCTATTCACGCATCCGGCGCCGCCTCAGTTTTCTTTCGGTTTTCGCAGTCGGATACATTCTCATGGCCGCAGGATACCTTTGCATATCGCTTTCGGAAACTTATCTGCTCATTATTGTTGCAATGATCTTGTCAGGACTTGGAATGGGAATGATGATACCAAACACAAATATGTGGGTCATGAAGATTGCCCCGCCGGCCATCAGAGGCACCGAAATAGGAAAGCTCACCACATTCTGGTTCCTCGGTCAGTTCTTGTCTCCAGTGACTACCCTCCCGCTGCTGAAAGTATTAACGCTTTCCGCGACATTTATGCTGGCTGCTGTCATTCTTCTGATTCTATCTGCGTGCTCCCTGATCTTCCACTTCAGCAAGAGCGGAAAGTTGGTTATGCAGTAAGCTGAAAAAAGAACCGCCGACGTTCATCGGCGGATTAAATTATTGCACCTGAATTGACTTCCTCCACTTTCCGTCCGAACCTTCTTTCTTTTTGATGTCAAGCCTTAAGATCCCGTTTTCAAAGGAAGCCTTGACATCTTCTTCATTAACATTCTGTGGAAGCGTGAAAGATCTGGAAAAAGATGAATAGCCAAATTCCCGACGCGTATACTTCTCATCCTTTTCCTCTTTCTCTTCTTTTTTCTCACCTGAAATTGTAAGCACCCCTTGTTCCATTGAAATACTGAAATCCTTTTTCTCGAAACCCGGAGCTGCCACCTCAATTTGATAATTGTTTTCGTTTTCCTTGACGTTTATCGCAGGCAGGCTGCGCCTCCCCAACGATGGCGAATTAAAGAACCGTTCATCGTCAAAGAAATCAGATAGCGATCCTCCCATGGAGGGCCACTCTGGACGTTTGATCAACGACATAATTCCTCCTTTTTTAATTTTTGTTCCTATTAACGTCTACCTGACCGCCGTCGCCGGCAACATGTCTCAGCAACAATAATAAAAGACGACGACGAACGAGGCACACAATGTTTACGCTAACTAAATTAACAATTTTTCCTTGTCATAGTTCGGCAGCAGCAGACTCATATAATATTTCCGGAGATTTGTCGATTATCGACCCTGGAAATGCTGATGGTCGCTCAGCGCCGTTTCAGTGTTTTGGTATGGCTGTTTGCAACGCAACTATTGCCAATATCCTTTCACATGAACGGCTTCCTGCGCACCCGGCCAATTGGGTGCGGTTGTTATTAATATACTGAGATCCGCATTTCCGGTATTCCGGAACTGAAAACTGTTTCCTTTCCTGATCGTCAAACTAACTCCGGGTCGGAGTTCCGCAAACTCATCGATTGCGTTTAGCCCCTGCCACAGTTCCCCTTTTCCGGCGATGACATACCAGATCTCATTTACTGTCTCATGCCTTACTGCTACCGATATTTTTCCTGCGGGAAGAATACAGTGCGCGACGCCTGCTCCCGGCACGTCAAGGAGTAAACGTATCTCCGACGTGTCAGGAGCGAGATAGTCGTATTTTTCCGGAAATGATTTTTGCTCAAAAAGGTGCATAAGAAAATCTTTCAGGGTTCAAGGTTCACCTATGACAGCCACCTTAAGCATACGCGCCGGCTTTTGATTAAGTCCGGCCATCAGGCAATCTTCAACACTTTCCGGTCTACCAGTTCTTTCAACAAAGCCTTATAATTTTTCTGCAAAAGTTTGTCCGCACCAGAGACAATTTCGGTTCCGAGCGGATTGGTTAATGTCCTGATCACATTTTTTATAATTGTTACCGCAGCCGGCGTCGGTTGTGGAACGATATCCCAAACCTTCTTATAAAAAACGGTATATGAACTCTGGTCTTTGACAGCATCCATGAGATTGCGAATGGATTGTCTGACAGCTTTCCGGATTATCTCCAGGTTCTTTAAGTTCAAAGTATCGTCTCCGGTCAGATTCCATTTATCACCTGCATTGTTTGTGACCGGTACGCCTCCGACATGGTCGTTTAAGGCATCATGCACTAATTTCGCAACCATCGTCTTACCAATTATATCAGGCTCTTTCTCCATTATGCCGATGAGTAATTTTTTGAAAACATCAGCCGAGTCAATATTGGGTCTGAAGAATCCTCCTTTAAACTCTACAGTTTCATATTTACTGAAATCAGTTTTCAGGGGTCCTGTAAATGCCCTGGAGGCAATGTTCCCAAACATCGTTTCGCCATTCGCATTTACTTTGCCTTTCGTCATGACAAGTGATTTGAAATATTGAGAAAGATCATCTTTGTTTATCAGATGTCCTGCGGCAAAGGCATCTGTAAGGAAGTGATCTCCAAACGCATTTACAGCAAGAGCCTTGTCGATCACCGAACTGTTATTTCCCTTCCTCATGATGTCGAGGGCTTTGCTGTGATATAGTTCCCATTCTTTTTTATGGTTGGTCTTCGTACTTGTGAAGCTCAGGTAAGCGCTGTTCGATGGGGCGAAATGCGAAAAATTATCTTCCGCCAGTTTCAGATAGCGGTTTGAAGTAGCACCTTGCCAGTCTGCGTCATCGGGATCTGTACCTACCGGTTTACCGTGCATGACTTTCCCTTCGTAGTAGCGTTTACTTCTCTCGATCAAAGTTTTGAGACGGCCAAGCTCGGCATTGCTCGCACGGGCCATGTCTTCGTATGTTTCATAAAAATCACCCATCGACACAATTTCCCCATAGGTGAATTTTATCCCGTTGACATCCATCTGATAGGTCGGGGTAACCGGTGATTCACTCACCAGCCCTGTGAGGACGTGCTCACCCGTACCGTATTGCGCTTCGCTGAAGAATTCCTCAGCAAACGCATAAGACTGCGACGCCGCAAGCTTGGCGGTATCAATGGTGATTGCTCCATTACCCTCGATCTTTGGTTTGCTGTCATTCAGCAACGGATCAATCTCGGCCTCTAATGCTTTTCTGATCTTATTGCCGACGACTGGAATAAAATCCCCTGCTTTCGCGATAGTGCTTTTGATCAACTTAACGGAATCATCGTAAGCAGTAGTAACGGCCGTCGTAAAATTATCTCCGCGCATCCAGTTGTTCCAGAACTTAGACATCATGGGCTCCGGAATGTAATTATTGTTGATAGATCCCGCGGTAGCCTTTGCACCGACGTACAACCATTCATCGTTCAGTCCACCGCCTTTGCAATTCATCATGTAAACCACCCGCAAGGGCAGTGGCTTGCCATAAGAGTCGCGGACCGCCTTTAGATCGGATCCACTGATGGATACGCCTTTGTAACCGCTGAAGGACGAGCTATCCCCGTGCGCTAGTGTGAAAACATCGATGACAAACCCTCTGTTTGCCAGATCGTGTAGCGTCGCCTTTAGGTTCGCATAGGTCGCCTTCGCGTCCTCGAGGATAATAACCTCTTTGTATTTTTTACCCCTGGCGTCGGCGAATTTATTGAGCCATTTTGAAAACTCTTCTGCGATGTAATCAATGACCTTTTCAAGACCTTCCTGTACAATTCTTCCGATCTTGCTCTCCCACTGGAAAGGCAGTGCACCAGTGTTTTCCAGGAACACAACCAGGGCGGTATTGGTCGCCGTAAGCTCCTGGGTCAGCACACTTTGCGCGACGCCAGCCTCGCTTTCCATCAAAGCGACGTTAAAAGCGGAACGCCATTTCAGTGTCACCGTGTCCTTGACAGCCTGATAGATGCCTTTATTTGTAGCCCTTCGGAATGCAATCTGAACAGCTTCCTGGATCAACCATTTGAAATTTGGTACTCCTTTTGGCGGCCTTGGTACGAGGTCCATCGTCCTGGAAGCTGTCGTTGCTGTCCAGAAACATTTTGCAGCTATGTCGCGCAAGTCATTCGTAAGCTGGCTTTCGGTCAACCGCTTGCCAAAAAAATAATCCAGTATGTCAATCACAAAAACATCGTCATCGACAACTGTCTCACTCATCTTTGGATTATCATGAGCGATGGCGTACACAGATTTTTCTTTAAGGTTCTTACCATTGCGCTTAAAGCTCTTTAACTCTTTGTTCAGGGATAAAATTCTGTTCGCTGCCATGACCGCGTCTTTTAAGGATTGCCGATTTGTTCAAGAAGGTATTTCTTTTGATCTGCAGGCAATGGAGGCACGGTGTAAGCCCGGTTGCTTTGCTTCTTGACGATGTCTTCTGCCTTGCTGGTGATAGCAAAATCAATTAATGAGACGCTCTTCACTTCATGCCTGGTGAACTTTAGCCCGCCGAAAGCATTGATCTCGAATTCGCCCTGGAACTCGAACTGCCCATTCCCCCACGGGTCGAAGGTGCCGTCATATGCGAACACAACGGGCCATTCACGCGGATCTTTCATGCTGCTCGGCGGTATCCTGTCGAGCTTCGTAAAACTGACATTGAGGGACGACTTTGGAAATGCCGTTGTATTCTTGAGATTCCTTCTGACATAAGCGGCTCCAATCTCGCCGTAGTCATTTCCTTCGAAGGTCACTTCGATGAGCGCATCGGCGAATTCACCGAGCGGTCGGTCAAAGTTGACCCATAGCACCGGATACGTGTAAGTGTTCTTGCCTTTGTTTGAAAGTTTTTGTCGCGCCTGCGGTGTTAAGAGTCGTTGCGCTTTATCAGACGTAATCGATAGCGACCCTGATTTTGTAAAAACCGGGGCAAGCAGGCCGGCGGCACCGAGCCCAAGGTTCGCTGCCTCAACCGCGGTCAACCCTGCAATGCCAAATAAGCCCGCAACCGCCGGAGTCTTCGCCAGAGAATATCGGGTGGTTTTCCCCAATGAGTATTTGAAGGTCCTGGCGGGGGAGTAAATTGATGCGGCCTTTGACACACCTTTTATTTTCGGCCTGAATGTGTCGAGCTCAGTTTGTAATCCTATTATTCTATTCATATTATGCCTTGTTTTTCAGATGACCTAAATATTTCAAACTTCCGTTGTGCTCTTTT
>CBFGXV010000093.1:0-7703 GCA_965652755.1 uncultured Chryseosolibacter sp.
TGACCGGCCTTCTGCATAAAACCTCTTCGCTCGCTCTGAAATTTTACTTCTTCCTGGTCGATCTTACCCAGGTCTATCATGTTCAAAAATTGATTCAAATTCATAGTAAAATTATTAAGAGGTTGGAAGTTCGGATCCGTCGATTTTATCTTTGATGAATGGCTGGGCGGCGGCCAGTACATCGGAAGGCATAAGAGCTTTGTCGAGCCCGTTCTCATCGATGACATCATCGCCGGCGAAATCCATCGACCACGGGTTAATGACATCGCGGATCGCTGCGGCATGTCGCGCTTCTACCGAAACGATCTTACCTGCGACAAGAAGCAGATTCACATCGGAAAGCAATTTTCCTGCGCCATTGTATGCGGCTACTCCGAGATCTTCAAAGGTTTTGGCCACAGTCAACACGCTGTCCCTGTTAGAAAAATTTACAGCGCTAAAGTCCGGAGTCAGCCCCCTGATGGCATTATCACCCAACGCCGCCTTAAAGAATTCGCGGTGGGAGATCTCGTGATTTTTAAGATCCTGCAGGATCGTTTTTTCCTGTTCGGAAAACAATGAACCAAAGGAGGCATCTGCTACCACCATGGTATAGAATGCGGCTTCAAGCTGCTCTAATGCATATGCGTAGTTTAACAAACCTGTATCACCACTTCCCAGATAGACGGTATCGTCATCGGAAGTGCGCGTAGAGCCGTTATCATTCTTACCGGCGTTGGCTTTATTAATGTCGGAGGGTTCCTGTGTGGCATCCTCACACCCTGCCAGTGCGAATGCGGATGCGGCGATGCCCGCCCCCGTGTATTGAAGGAATGCTCTCCTCCTCAGAGGGCTCTCTGGCGATTCGGATTTACGCACCTCGCCGCCTTGCTTTGAAATGTTTTTCATGCAATTAAGTTTTAGATTTTAAAAAAGTATGTGATCAGGTTCTGATCGGGAGCGCCCGCATCTGATTGCCGTCTCTTGATCAAGAATTATTCCGCGACATAACTATACCCGGTTTAATTGTATTTTCCCGGCGCTGGGGAATCGCTCATGGCATGATTTTATCAACAGATTTTCAAAGAACCGTTTAACATCAGCGATGAAGAGTTTATTCGACATGGTCGGTGACTTAAACAAAACCCCGTCTTTTCTCCAAGAAAAAAATTTGTAAATAAATCACAGGTACTACATCAGAGTCACGTCCGCTGCCTCACTTGTTCAAATAAATTCTACATATGCTTGCATAACGGTGCGTTTTGCTTACAACTATGCCAAAGGAGTTATGATATTGCACCGGTACAGGATTTATCATGATAGTACGCGAAGTACTTCATCATGCGTGTTCCGGTAATTTGTTTTCTCCTTTCTTCATTTTATCTTCCGCTGCATTCTCAAGTGGATACAACTCTTCTCTATAATCCCAACACAAAATTCGGTATGCTTGATGTTCGGCTTTCAAGAGGTACCGGCCATCATTACTATCTTGAAGAGAACAAAACTTTCAGCTTCCGGATGAACGGTGGAGTACCGACCAACACATTTTTGAATATGACTGCCTGGGAATCGAGTCCTTACGCTGAAGGCAATATGCGGCAGCGCGATGCGAGTGGGGATATGTTTGTGATGAACTACAGGCTGCTGCCGCCAGACAATTACAGGCCTGAGTTTTCACGCGGGTACCCTCTTGTTATTGTATTGCACGGCCTCCTTGAGCGAGGCAATTGCGCGGGTAAAAAATGTTATCACGCGGATGAGACTTTCTCTCCTAATGAGAATTCTCCTCCAGCTTCCACAGCGCTTGACAACGCGCTACTTAATAATGATTATAGTCTTATCCATGCTGGACTCGACTATCTCGAAGCACGCAATACAAACGGATCCCGATTGCCTGATGATCCTGCTTTGCCTGCCGGTGCATTTCCCGGCTTTGTTCTGTTTCCCCAGAACCTGAACGGATGGGATGCAACCTCGTCTGAGGATGTAGTGCGGTTGATCCGGCTCATGATCTCCAGGTATAATATCGATGAGGATCGCGTTTACATTAATGGGATATCTCATGGAGGTCACGGCGCATATGAAGTAATGAAGCGGGCCCCGTGGCTATTCGCCGCAGGAATCCTCTTCTCCGCAGCTGACGACGCGGCAATTATCCAGCAGGGGCAGGCGGATAAGATCTCCGGAATTCCATTGTGGATATTCCAGGGGGGACGGGATGTCAATCCCACTCAGAGCAGAACGGAGTCATATGTCAGGGCATTCCGCAAGGCGGGTGCAACGGTCCGCTATACGCTGTATGATGGGCTGGGTCATGGGACATGGAACAAAGCGCTGGACGAGCCGGATTTTTTTAGCTGGCTGCTGGCGCAAAAGCGTAACAACATCCACGTGCAAAATGGCAAGGCTATCATATGTTCTACTAGTGGTGCCGGGGCAAAGTTGATGCTGCCTGAAGGTTTCGTAAAATATCAATGGGAATACAACGGCTCGCTCGCCGTCGAGACAACTTCAGGCATTTATGTCGCCGAAAATCCAGGTGTGTACCGCGCCAGGTACATGGCAAATGATGAGGGGCCGGACGTTGGGTGGAGTAACTGGTCCGATCCTGTGAACGTGACTGTCATGAGTGTGCAGACGCCGCGGCTGGAGCAAATCGGGACGTTGTTGTTGCCGGACCTGAATATGAATCGCAATGCGCAGCTGGTTGCAGTTGCAGATTTTCCTTTGTATTACTGGTATCGCAATGGAGAGCTTGTGAAGGAACTGGGTGACACATCCAGAGTTGTGACGCTTACCCCAAAAGCCGGCAGTGGTGCGTATACCCTGAGAGTTGCCGGTTATGATCTCTGCAAAAGTCCTGAATCCAGGGTCATGCACGTGGTTTTCGATAATGGATCCCCGGTGTCCATTGCCACGCCTAACGCCTTCCGTGGTACATCCATTTCCCCATCCACTATATCCCTGACGTGGTCCGATGCTTCGGAAGGTGAGACTGGATTTGAGATCTGGCGCCGGAAAAAGCATGCTGATGGAAATTATTCTCCCTGGGTGATGATCGCGATCACAGAAGCGAACGCATCGCTTCACACCGACATAGGCGTGCACCCTGGCTCTGTATATTTCTACAAGATCAGAGCCATCAGTAACATGACGCGTTCGCATTACCTTCCGGGAGCAGAAGATGAGATTGTTGTCAACACCCCGGTTGACCTGGAAGCGCCAACCGTGCCGATTGATCTGACGGCAACCCAAACTGGCGTGAACGCTATCCGGTTGTCGTGGAAACCATCTAAAGATAATGCGGGGATCGGCAAGTATGTTATCACCTATTCCGGAGACTCGGCGATGACACAATCTGCGGATACAGCTTTTACACTAAACGATCTCGCTCTTAACAGTGACTATTCATTTACGGTCAAGGCTGTCGATCTATCGGGCAATGTCAGTCCGAAAAGTAATGTTGCCCAGGCCAATACATATATGACCGGGCTGTACTATGAGCACAGCACCGGCGTATGGGAAGGTATCGCTGCTGTCGACTGGTCCGTAAAGGAATTCTCCGGAAAGGTGAACGACTTCACGCTTGCTCCCAGAACGCAACAGGATTTTTTTAATTTTTTCTTTGATGGATATTTGAATATTGAAACGGCAGGTGTCTACCAGTTCAGACTTACATCCGATGATGGCAGCATTCTTAGCCTGAATGATACGCTGCTGATCGCCAATGATGGTATTCACACTATCAATACGGTGACCAGCCCTGTTCAAATACTCGCGGCGGGGCCTCATCGCATTGCAGTCAAATATTTTGATTACCAGTTGTCCGATACATTGCTGGTAGGATACAAGGGTCCGGATTCGAATAACGAGTGGGTTAAGATCCCTGCTGAAGCGCTTGCCAGCAGAACTATAACGGCCACAGAGCGCGCGTCCCAGTCAGGTGACGACTTTGAAATTGAGTTATATCCGAATCCCGTCAGAGACAACCGGATATTGATCCGGTTGAATTCATCCGGGAATGATCCTGGCACTATTGTGATCCGCGATATGAGGGGAGCCGTTGTGTATGAAAGTGATTTCGATGGCGAGACTGATCCAGAGGTCAGGCTTCCTTTTGATTTCGAATCCGGCATATACATTCTAACCGTGAAGCAGGCTTCCCGTTATTCACACGCCAGGTTTTTGCATCTACCGGATTAACCTCCTGTTGCGAAGGCGGGAATTTATGATCGCTTGTAACGCGGCGCTTGAGAACGGCTTCACCAGATAGTCATCCACACCTGCATCAAGTCCTTTCAACTTGTCTACTTCGGAAGCCCTGGCCGACAACATGATAAATGGTATGCCGGACACAGCAGGGTTTTCGCGAACCCGTTTCAGTAACCCATAACCATCCACTTCCGGCATCATAAGATCGGCGAGCACAAGATCCGGTCTCAAGCCTGAAGCAATGAGTTCAAGCGCCTGCTTGCCATCATGCGCAGTAACAACGATGTGCGCCGGACTTAAAATACTTTTAATGTATTCGCGAATATCAGAATTGTCGTCGACCAACAGGATGACGGGTTTCAGCCCAGCCATCGGATCCGGATTGTCGATGTGGCCTGTTCCCGCAGAGTCCCAGCTCAGGGCCTCGTAATTGTAAACAGAAGCGAGAGGACTCACAGCGATCTTGTCTTTCATTTCATAAACGTTCTCCGGGCGCAAATGGTCCTTTCCTTTGGGAATTGAGACGGTGAATATGGAACCGGCTCCTTCTTTACTGTCAACAGTGATCTTGCCACCGTGTATTTTAACAAGTTCCCGAACCAGGGCCAGGCCAATGCCTGAGCCTTCATTAGACCTTGATCTCGAATTAGTGATGCGCGTGAACCGTTCAAATATTTTCGGGAAGTTGTCGGGGTTTATACCTTCACCGGTATCGGAGACAGACAGGCGGACGTGCTTTTTGTACGACCTGAGTTTTACCTCTATTTTCCCGTCGAACGTGAACTTGAACGCATTTGAAAGCAAATTGAGCACGATCTTTTCCCACATGTCCTGATTTATGTAGATCGGCTCCGAAGATTCGCAGTCTACTTTGAATTTCAGTCCAGCCTGTTCTATCGTCGACCTGAAGTTGCCAGCCAATAAGGTAGTGTATTCTGCCAGATCAGTGGGTTTGAAGAGCGCATCTGCTCTCCCGGCCTCAATCTGCGCAAAGTTCAGCAACGTGTTGACGAGCTTTTCGAGTCTTAGCGCATTTCGGTTGACCATTTGCAACTTCATTAATTCAGGTGCATGTAGCGGGTCGTTGTTTAATTTGCTGATCACGTCCTGAATAGGCCCAAGCATCAACGTCAAGGGAGTGCGGAATTCGTGGCTTACGTTGTTGAAAAATTCTGTCTTCGCCTGGTTGAGCTCTGTTAAGATCTGATTTTCCTTTTTTCTTTCTTCGCTCCTTTTCTGCTCAGTTATATCAATTGCAACAGCTACTAATCCGTTGCCATCTACTTGTTTGGTTACGAAAAGCGAGAACCACTTTTGTGTCCCGGGGTATATGAACTCCGCCTGGAATGGTACGCCGGTCTTGAAAACGCCGAGATGGCTTTCCCGCAATTCTCCCTTAAAAGCTTCCGAATACAGCTCCGACATTTTTTTTCCGATGATATCGGCAGGCTCTTCCTTCGTGAAATCCGCCATGGCTTTATTAGCCGAAGAAATGACAAAATCAATGGGCTCACCGTTGCTATTAAAGACAGCATCCATCAGCACGATCAACGCAGGTACGCCATCGAAGGTACTTTGCAGTCGGTCGGCAACCTTTCGCAGCGAGAGTTCAGCATTTTTTCGTTTTGTGATGTCCTCGATGGTCACATACAGACCGTCATTCAACCTCGACGCGATCCATTCGAACCATGCGTGGATCCCGTCACCTTCATAGAGGTGTTCGCAGCTAACCATTTCCCCCGTCTCGACGGTCCGGACAAACTTGTCAAAAAGGCCGATTGCTTTGGTATGCGGCCAACCTTCAAGCATACGCATGCCGCTGACTTTTCTTCCGGCGATCCTGTCGGACGTTTCATTCGTAAGCAGTATTTCAAAGTCGACGATCGCGCCGGCGTCGTCCCTAACACTGCGGAGCACATGAAGTCCGAGGGTCGAAGTGTTAAACACCGCCTGCAGCAGGTTCTTAGCTGCGATAATGTTATCGATCGATTCAGATAACACATTGCCTCCCTTGTCGAATTCCGGGGCGGGATTTCTGTTTGTGGTATCATGAATTGATTTTGAAGTTTGCATAAAATGCCGGTTGATTGATTTTTCAGGGAGGAAGGACTTAAATATAATAAAAGAGGTCGTATTGCGACGCATCAATGGCGAAATCGGGCCGGCCGGATGCTGCGGAAGTTTTATTAACTTGTCATAGTGAAGAAATGAAATCAATGATCATGAAACCTGCCCATCTCATATGCACTCAAATGAACACTAAAAGTTTTTATTGCTTAGTGCTGATTCCTATCCTGGCATTGTCCTGCGCTCAACAGAAAGCCGGGTTAAAGGCAATATCAAATGACGAGGGGATAGAGATCCGGCAGAATGACGGAGGAGTTTTGTTCTACCAGCTTAAGCCAAAGTCACTGGACGGAAAATACGAACGGTCAAACTACATACATCCTCTATACAGCCTTAAGGGCAACGTGATAACTGAGGACTTTCCTGAAGATCATCTGCATCATCATGGGCTTTATTCCGCTTGGCACCAGGTATTGCTGAATGGGACGCCGATAGCGGATGGGTGGGTGAATGAAAATATCTCATGGAAGATCCTTGACAGCAAGGTGGAGGGAGGCGGCAACACCATGGCCATACGCAGTGAAGTGTTGTGGGTGAGTCCTGTCAGGGGAGATATGGAGAAGATCGTAAAAGAGGACCTCGTGGTCACGGTGCAACCATCCAATGCTCAACTGAGGATCATAGACTACGATATGCGCCTGATACCCCTTAAGGAAGGACTCGCCATTGGCGGGTCGGAAGATGAAAAGGGTTACGGCGGTTTCAGCCTTCGACTTAAACTTCCCGGCGACATCAAATTTATCGCGCGTGGGGGAGAGGTACAGGCGCAGGTAGTGGCCGTAGAGGCGGGACCATGGATGAACTTCGTCGGCTCATTCGATGGTGACGCTGCGGGACGCAGCGGAATTGTCGTATTCTCTCATCCCTCAAATCCCGGACATCCTCAGCCCTGGATACTCCGCAAGGAAAAAAGCATGCAAAATCCCGCTTATCCGGGCAGGTCGCCAGTCACATTGAGCAAAGATGGATTGGCCCTTCGCTACAGAATGATTGTTCACAATGGCTCGCTGAATACAAGCAAGATTGAAAAATTATATCGCGACTACAGCAAGCTTGACTGGGATTACTGACAAGTTATTTACATGCTAGCATTCAGGGGACCAATATATAGAAACCACAACTCTTGAACATGATAAGCATAAATGATGTGATCGTCCGGGAGGCGACTTTGGACGATTACAACACCCTGTTGCATTTCGAACAACGCCTTATTTCCGCCGAACGACCTTTCGATCCGACTCTCCGAAAGGACCCGATCCATTATTACGACATTAAGGAATTAATTATGTCGTCGAATACCTGCCTCGCTGTAGCAGCGTGCCAGGAGCAGCTCATCGGCTGTGGCTATGCGCGAATTGACATGGCGAGACCTTGGTTAAAACACG
>CBFGXV010000094.1:0-7647 GCA_965652755.1 uncultured Chryseosolibacter sp.
AATAGATCAAAACTTTTCACCGAAAGCCCTTCGATCCGTCGAAGGGCTTTTTTTTGTTGGTATCGGATTTGTATGATTCGCGTAAACATCATCATGAAAGTCCCCAGTATACTTCTATTTCTGTCGTTAATGACTGCCGGTATGAGCTTCGCACAATCTCTCGAAACGATTACCAGCATAGCATTTACGAAGCAGACGCGCGGATCGCTTGATGAAGTGGTGATCTCGCGGGACAGCGTTCAGGGGTTTGTTGAGAACCACCGTGCTCCGGAAAGTTCCCAGCAGTATTCAACAGGCATCGATCAGGACCAATGGGCCAAATTGATGCTGGCACTGAAAGATGTCCCGCTCGAAGATATTGATGGCTTGCAATCGCCGACGAGGAACCGAGCCCACGATGGAGCGGTTCATTCAAGCATAGAAATTACATTTGAGGACGGAAAAACGATAAGCCACAGCTTTGACGATGAAGACCCACATCCCGATCTTCAGCCTCTGCTTGATCTTATTCTCCAGTACCGGGTGCCAACGGGCAAATAGCCTATGTCATTTCGCCGGCACAAGCCCAGCACTCCGGGCTTCCCGAACGCGGTCATCACTTCGCTTCATAGCAGGCAGATAGGGCGTATGTAGGGCGTATCCCCAGATTTGTCTTGTCCTAAAATAGCTATACAGGTTTAACAATTGGGAAAATTCCGGTTTTAAGCTTCTATCAAAGTTGCGCGGGCAGGCCCAGCTCGAGCGGTAATGCCCTCGTCGTTTTCTCAGGCCTCATCAAGCCTGCAGATTTCAGTATATTGATCCGCAGTTGAAAATCCGTCAGGACGTTCATGTAATTGATGAAAGCCTCATACGGCGATGGATAGGGACTGAAGTAGGAATGGACTTCACCATCGCTTCCTTTCTTGGTGGACATGTAGTAGAAATGGTCGCTGGTCTGAAGCGTTCGCCATTCCCGCAAAATTGTTTTGTCGTGAATCATTCTGACATCGTGCTCCAGTTTCATCAGACAATCAAATGCATCGCGCTGCATCTCGTTGCCAAGCCATGCAGAAAGATCGCGCTCCTGGTCTGCCCATGATATGAAACCCGGCACCGCGAGTTTATGCGCTGAGGGAAATGCGTCGACTGCCTCGCTCGGGGTCATGAAGGTGAAGTCCCTGCTGCGCGACAATCCCCTGAGTAGTGTTTCAAGGAATGTAAAAATACCGGACTCTTTTTTCTGATGCTCTCCAAACGTTTCATAGTCCATCGCGAGGTTGATGACTTTCTCGTGCGGCGGTATTGCGGCAAGCCAGTTCATGTACTGTGCCGCGCTAAGCGTTGTATTGCCTTGCGAAAAACGGAAGGATATATCGTCGCTGAGGCGGTAATCGCGCAACAGAAGTTTAAGGCCGGTATCCGGATGCTCAAAAATTTGATGCGCATTGAGTCCATTGAGAACGCGGTCAACTCCGTCGATCATGACACCCTTGAATCCGAGCTGGCTGATGCGATTCGCGGTCTCGTGGCTGTAAATAAGTTCTGTGTTCCTGAAAACCTTTGAGAGGATCCCGAAATGCTGGAGGATTTTTTTCTGATGTTTAGCTACCTGGAACTCGAACTCATTTCCGGGAAGCAGACAGGCAAGCGAATGATAATAAGTTTCGGTCAGAAAATCCACCGAGCCTGTCTGGGCGAGCATGCGGAAACTATCGAGAACCTCGGGTGCGTACTCTTCAAGCTGATCGATCATGATCCCGGAAATTGAAAAGGCAATTTTTATCTTCGGATTTTTCCGGATGAGACTTAGCAACAAGGCGTTCGCAGGCAAATAACACTGAGTGGCTACACGCTGGATGATTTCTTTGTTGAGGTCATCGTCGAAGTATCCTCTGTTCGCGCCGATATCAAAGAACCGCAGGGTCCGCAATCTTTTTGGCTGATGAACCTGAAAGTAGACGATCAGATTTTTCGCGCTTCCCGTGTTTTTGGCTGAGTTCATAGTATAGTGTGGTTAATTTCTTTGCTGCCTTGTCCCAGGTGATCTTTTTTATTTCCTCTGCTCCGTTCTTTTTCAATGTGTTTGCCAGGCTCTTGAAGCGCAATACATTGCAGATCGCTTCCGCAAAATATTCCGTATCCCAGAAATCGACTTTAATTGCGTGAGGCATGACTTCGCTAACCCCGGCCTGTTTTGAAAGGATAACCGGTACGCCTGCCTGGATAGCCTCCAATGGCGCAATGCCGAAGGGCTCAGATACGGAAGGCATGACATATACATTTGACATCGCCCAGATCCGTTCCACATCGTCGCCTCTGAGAAATCCTGTAAAGTGAAAATTGGCCGATAGTCTTAGTTGCGCGATCCGTTCGATCATCATCGGTAACTGATCGCCGGAACCAGCGACGACAAAGTGAGCATCCGGGAACTGTTCGTTCACGCGCCTTGCGGCTTCAACAAAATACATAGGACCTTTCTGGTGCGTAATGCGACCGAGAAAAGTTACGATATGAGATCCGAAGGATGCTGAAGTCGGCTGTTGTCCATTTTCCACTTTGGGGTTGATGCCATTGTGCACAACCTCGATCTTTGCTTCGGGGATCGCGTAATGTTTTATGGCGATGTTTTTTGTCCATTGACTGACTGCCACAACCTTGTCGGCCAGAGCCATGCCTTCCTTTTCGATGTCGAATACGCGGGAATTGACATTGGCTCCTGACCGGTCAATCTCGGTTGCATGTACGTGAACGATGAGCGGTTTGCCGCTGATCTTTTTCGCGGCGAGCCCTGCCTGATACGTCATCCAATCATGGGCGTGAATGACATCGAAAGAATTTGTTTTGGCTATTTCCGCGGCGACTGCTGCGTACCGCTCTACCTCTTCGAGCAGATTCGCGCCATAGGTGCCGGAGAACTGATATGGTTCTTTTGCAATTATTGTTTCCTGGTGTGTGCCATCCGCCATGCCCCTGGATTTGCTTTTTGGGGACAACGTTTGTTTTTGCCGACTCGTGAAAGAATAATTCCACTGCGAGAAGGGAGAAACGTTTTGCTGTTCATCCGGAGAAATGTAGGGTGTCAGATAGGAGGGGACCTCAATTGTAGTCCTGGTGCCGGATGAAAACTCTTTAATAATACTGTTGGATGATCCCTTTGCAGCCGCCATAAAACGCCCAGGCGCCTTCGGCTTCTGACTGACCGGCTTTGTCTGGCGAATGGGAATGGAACTTGCGTTAATGAATGTTGTACCCTCGGCACTTTCGCCTCCGTGCAGTTTCGGAACGACGAAAAGGACGTGCACCTGTTCCTTTTCCAGAGCTTGAGTAAGACCTGCGCATGCAGTCCCTAATCCACCGGAGATGTGAGGGGGGAACTCCCACCCAAGCATGAGTACTTTCATCGTATAGGTATGCGTAGTATCCAGGTATAAATCGGAGAAACGACTGTAATCAACGTTGTGCCGATTACAGTAAAAAAAATGCGTGCCTGAAGCGGGTGTACGCCCGAATCGGGATGAATGATGCGTATTTACGTGTTGACCTTTGCGCGGCGCTAGCGGCATTGGGTTAACTTACCGAGGTTAAGAGAACCGGCGCTGGAGAAATAGTGATCTTCAAAGCCCAATCTGGAGTTAAATGTGGAAACCCGTCCACATCAACTCCAGATATGTTAGTTTAGGCCAGGGCGGCCTCAACGGTAACTTTGTAGCTTACCGACTTTGAGATCGGACAATTTTGCTTTGCGTTTTCTGCGCATTCCTGAAATTTGTCTTTACTGATCCCGGGAACCTTACCTTTGACCGAAAGATGCCCGGTGGTTATGGCGCCGTCGCCCAACGTAATGGTGCATTCCGCGGTTAGTTCGTCCGGCGTGAAGCCTGCCTCTCCCAAAATAAAACTCAGCTTCATCGCAAAGCATCCTGCATGGGCGGCGGCGACAAGTTCTTCCGGATTAGTCCCGGTGCCTTCTGCAAATCGGGAATTGAACGAATACTGCGTCTTGTTTAAGACCGAACTTTGCGTCGATACATGTCCTTTGCCTTCTTTTCCAGATCCCTGCCAAACTGCTGTTGCTTTCCTTTTCATAATCTTCTTTGTTTATTATTATTTACTCGTGTTAAGGTAGCTTTTTTAAGGCGACTTTTTACATTTCCACAGGGCTTTTATGCAGCGCTTTTTCCAGTTCATGTTCATTGGTAAGGTCCAGGCGCAACGGCGTAATCGACACATAACCATTTTCAACTGCCCATCGATCAGTACCTTCTTCAGCAGGCTCGAGGGGTGCCACCGTAAACCAGTAGTGTTTTCTTCCCATTGGATCTTCACCTGGGACAACTTTTCCATCGTAAAGCCGCACTGACTGCCGCGTCCATTTTATGCCCTCAGGATTTCTCGGAAAATTGACATTCATAAGGTAGAGATCCGGTTTTGGCAAAAGGATGCTTAAGACCTTCTGGACGTATGGCTCCAGACTCGGCCAGTCCGGCTCGGATTTTCCCGCGGGAGTGCTGAACGCGATTCCCTTTACCCCGAGCAACACCGCTTGTTTGGCTGCCGCGAGCGTTCCGCTGTGCCACATGGAGTTACCGAGGTTTACTCCCATGTTAATGCCAGACAACACCACGTCCGTCTTCTCCCAAAGATGAGTGCCCAGCGCGACACAATCTGCCGGAGTTCCATTGACGCGGTAGGCTTCAATGCCTTCAAATTTGATCGGTGACTTTTTGTAGGATAGCGGACGCGTTGCGGTGATCGCATGTCCCATTGATGACTGCTCCACGTCCGGTGCGACGACCCTTACTTCTCCGAAATGAGTTGCCGCCTTCGCGAGAGCCGACAGACCCGGACTGTAAATACCGTCGTCGTTTGTAACTAGGATTCTCATAACTGTTGCGTTTACGATTACTTAAGTGCTGGTATGTTATTCTTTAATCAGGATGGGCTCAGGCCCGCCTGCGATGGGGCTGTTGCAAGATATGCACCCGGATAACTGAGAAACAGCCACTTCGCGTCATGGTATTAGGCCAAAAAATTCATTTCTAATGAGAAAAGCAAAGGTTCTGCACAATCCGGGAGCGGGAGAGGGGGATACAACTAAGCGCGAACTGGTAAAGCAGATCGAATCTGAAGGATTCAAGTGTAGTTATTCGTCTACAAAACAATTTCGCTGGGAAAATATTGAAACGGAGGACATCGACTTCCTGATACTGGCAGGCGGCGACGGAACGGTGCGCAAGGTTGCGGAAGAGTTGCTCGGACGCAAAGTTATTGACAAAAAACTCCCTCTTGGTCTGCTTCCCTTCGGAACGGCGAATAATATTGCAAAAACGCTGGGCATGGACAAACCAGCGCCGGAGATCATTCATGGCTGGCACGATGCGACCCTTAAGAATTTTGACGTTGGCCGCATTGAGGGATTGACCAAGCCAACTTTTTTCCTGGAGAGCTTTGGCTACGGCTTATTTCCAAAGCTGATGCTTGAGATGAAAAAAAGGAACAAGAATGACATACAGGATCCTAAGGAACAATTACAGGCAGCGCTTGAATTGCTTCACGAACTTGTCCTGTCAGCTCCTGTAAAGAAATGCAATATCCAGATCGATACGATAGATTGCTCGGGAGAGTTTCTGCTCGTGGAGGTAATGAACATCCGTTCCATTGGGCCCAATCTCCATCTGGCGCCGGATGCCGATCCCGGCGACGGAAAATTTGATATTGTCCTTATTACAGAAAACCAACGTAAGCACCTGGCCGAGTATGTTCGCAATAAGATCGATGGTCTCGAAGTGCCGTTCGATTTTCCTCTGTTGAAAGGAAAGAGTCTTCAGATTGACTGGAATGGAAAACACATCCACGTGGATGATGAATACCACAAGGCCGATGAACCGGTGAGCATCCGAATAGAGCTGCGCCAGGGGCTGCTTGATTTTCTCGTTCCCCGGGTGAACGGAAAATAGCCGTTATCACGGGCATTATTGTTTAGCGGTCAACGTCGAAGCTAAAAACAAAAATTATGGGAAAAGTGAAGTGGATATGTGGTTTATTGATGATGATGGGCGTTCTTTCATTGTACGGCCAGCAGCAAGCTGAAAAGAAAAATACAACACCTGGCCAGACGCAGCAGCGCAACGATGCAAAGCAATCGGCCGAGGCAGGTCAGGATGATGCTGACAGTTTGCAAAGCGCCGCCGGAAACACTCGGGGCACCGCAGACACTCCCGGAGCGGCTGAAGCCGCCGCAGATGCGAATAGTAACAATGGCGACGGAGGCGATGATGCCAGTGCGGAACGTGCGAGTAATACTCCGGCAGTCTCGCAAACGACGTCCAGTGGAAGCGGATCGCCGGCGGTTCTTTCATCAAAGGATGGACAGGGGCGTGACGGAACGAACAATGTGCAGCGGGCTTCCATGAACATGGCGGGCTCCCCTGCGAATAATATCCGCCTCGGGCAGACCAATTCTGTGAACGCGGACAACGAGATGCGCGACAGACAAATTGTTGAGCAGGATAAAGAGACTTCCGCCCGCAAGCAGAATCAAAGAAGCGGTGGCAGCCCGACCGGTAGTCGATCAGGTGAGATCAATGACAACACGAGAAGAGAAAACAACGCGGCCTCTGATCAGAATTTATCGGCCAGGGATAAAAGCTCCGTGGACCAGAAGAAACCAACGAATTCAGAGAGAAAATCAAAGAGGAGACGGAATAATTGAGTCAAGACTCGTATAAACAATAATATCTGGCCGGGAAGTTCCGGCCATTTTTTTTTGTGGTCATTGAACAATCCGGTCATTTTCAATCGTTATTAAAGAAAAACGGAGGAAATATGAGCGTGAACAGAATATACATATTAATCGGACTTATCATGATGGGATTGTCCGGTTGTGCGATAACCGATTTTGATCATAAGGCGGATTTTTCGAAATACCGGACATTTGCCTGGGGAAAATCCGAAGCGGACGTCTCCAATCCATTATACGAGAGCGATCTGATCACAAAGCGTATTCAGGCTGCCGTGGAGAACGAGTTTGCGAAGCGCGGGGTTGTTGAATCCAGCACTGATCCGGATTTTATTGTGAAATATCACACTTACACGGAGGAGAAGAAGCGGAGTGAGAGCGTGTACCCATACCGTTATGGATTCTATCCTTATGGATTTTTCCCGTTCGCATTCGGTTGGGGATATCCCTATTATTTGGGAAGACCTTCCGAAGTGACGCAATACACGGAGGGAACTCTCATACTTGACATGGTCGATCGCCGCACAGGTGAGCTCGTCTGGCGAGGTAGCGTAAGCGGCAACGTAGAGGACACTGCCCGCCTGAAAAAACAAGTGGAAAGAGCGGTTCAGGCAATCATGAAAAAATATCCTGTCAGTCCGGCATCGCCGCTGGATAATGGATTGGATTCGGACGTTATCAGTTAAGGTTGATGTGGTTTGTTAGTTTCTGGAAGAGCCTGACGGTGTCAGGCTTTTTTTATTGCCGCTCTCTCGACCCAGCTTAAAGCAAAATGATCGCCTCGCGATTCGTTTCATTTCTTATATTGGTGTACCTCATGCATCCCGATCCGTTCGTCGACCATGCCGTCGACAAAGACACCAGCGTGCAGTCCGGCTTTAATCGCGAGGTCCGACTCGACATCCGGATTGATATAATTCGTCATC
>CBFGXV010000095.1:0-7645 GCA_965652755.1 uncultured Chryseosolibacter sp.
CTGTCCGCCGTCTGTGAGGATGGCATAGATCTGTTCGGCTTCTTTCGCACTGTCCAGGCGCAGGGTGAGGTAGGCGCTGCGCATAGGTTCTGCGTTGGGTATGTCGGCGCCCATGAGCATGCTGCCGCCGATCTCGATCCGCGCGTGAAGGACTTTATTTTTCCAGTTGTCCGGTATGTTGGGATTGGGTTGCTCGCCGTGTCTGGCGATGCCAGTGATCTTACCCTTGAGATGCTGTTCGTAAAACCGGAACGCATCTTCGCAGTGACCGGGATAGTTGACGTATATGTCGAGTTTCATAGGGATTGCAGTTTAGAGTAACAATTTTCGCAGCCGCTCGTCGCGCAACCAAAGTCCGCCCCATGCGAGTATTCCGAGGTAAACCGGAAACAGGGTGTGCGAGAAAAGCGGGTTGTCCAGTCGCAGGTGGGTGGCGATGGCTCCGCCGAAGTAGCCGGTCAGCAGGATTGCGCCGAGGATCGCGGTGCGGGGAATCGCGTACAGTACGATGGATAGCAGTCCAAGCATTCCGATGACGGCGATGTGGTGGGTGGCGTATCCGAGGTCGACGGTTCCCTGAACGACTTCGGCGGGCTGAATAAATTTGAAGATGCTGTCGGCGAGCATGAACAGGATGACGAGTCCGCTCATGACGCGGGATGTCCAGATCTTCGCTTTTGAATTGGTGGTGGTTAGCATGCTTTCGTCCAGGGTGATGGATGTCTTGGTTGTCATGGTCGTAAATGTTTTAGGTTCAACAGTTGGTTTCCCGGGTCAGGTCTTTCAGTTTTTTTCCGAGATTTATGACAAAGATCTGCTTATTTTAGATACGGGAAGGGGTGTCATCGCGGCTATTCGAGGGGTGGGGTGCGACAATTAGTAGTTTAAAGTTCAACGTTTAAAGTTCAAAGTTTAAAGTTTAAAGTTCAAGGTTTGTACGACCGGAAATTGATAGAATCGGGAAAAGAAAGTTTTCATGCACAGGATGATCTCAACACAGTTACATGATGGAAGCAAAAGACCCGGACATCCCGATCAATGACGGAGATTTAACCGTCACGGGCGACCATCTTTCTTATCGTGGCAAGACAATATTGCTTTCCGATGTTACGGCCATCCGGTTCGGATGGCTTCCGATCAGATTCTATCATTTCACCATCGGCAGCAAATGGATGCTTGTGCTGAAAACGACTGAACAGGAAATGAAAATAAACTTTCCCTCCTACTTCGGGATGTTTACAGATCGCCAGTATGAAAAGTTCAATACGCTGCTGGACGCCATCTGGGATCCCACGCTCCAACGGCTCCTCGACACAATGGTGGATGATCTGGAAAAAGGGAAAACAATCACGATCGGGAAATGCGGCATCAAAAAGGATGGCATCCTGTTATATAATTTCTTCATTGAATGGGACGACCTTGTGTACCAGAAGAATTACAACCGACTAACGATCAACAGCAAGTCAAACACTAAGATCTGGGCGAATCTACACTACACAGAAACCGATAATGTTCAACTGTTGATGAGCTTCCTGGAATGGAAGTTTGAAAATCAGTGATCAGTTAGTCTGTGATCAGTGATTACCGATTACCGATCCACTCACTCCTCCCTCCCATGAAAAACCTTCCCCGCATCATTCCCCGAACCCCCGGCGTCAAGGCGCTGCTTGTAGTCGAGCAATGTTTTCTTCAGCTCTGCGTATGGCAGTTCATGAAGAGAGACCTTCTTGTCGATGGCGAGGGCGGCTGCGATCGCCGATGACTGCGCGAGCACCATGAACACAGGCTCCATGCGGATGGATCCATACGCGATGTGTGACGCGCTGAGGCAAACGGGCACAAGCAGATTGTCGCATTCTTCTTTCTTCGGAATGATGGACCGATAGCTCACAGGGTACGGACTCGGCACATGGCACTCGACGTTCCCTTCATTCTTGACGTAGCCATTCACGTCGACATAACGCTGGATCATGTGCGAGTCCATTCCGTACGCGGCGAGGCCTACGGGATCTTCCACGGAGTGCAGTGCCTCGCAGTGATGCTGTGTGATAACGTAGTCGCTGATCATGCGCCGGGCTTCGCGGACATAGAGCTGTTCCTGCCATCCATCGCCGCTCTCATATTCATCCTTACACGTTCCCCACTGGGAGACGACATCCCTCACTTCCTTCGGTATCCTCGGGTGGTATGCGAGGGTCCACATCAATCCTTGCTGATAGCTGCGGTGCCTTGCAGCGATCTTTGCCCGCTCGGCGTAGGAAGCTTCCGGGTAGTCGTAGTTCTGCCCGATGAAGTCGGTTGAAAATCCTTTCTGGTTGTTCGTGTCCGTCTTGCGGTTTGGCATCGCCGTGTTGATCCATGGCACGAGCGGGTCGCCGTAGGAGTACATTTTGTTGACAGCTCCTTCGCGCGCCTCGTAGTTGCGGAAGAGCAGTTCGTAGTCGAGCTCTTTATAATCCGCGGGTTTCTGAAATGGTATCCGGTTTTCGGGGTGATCGGTTAGGGTCATCCGATAGCAGTATGCCTGGATCTTGTTGTCGCCGTCGCCATCGACACCCGGGCTGTCGGGATTGATGAAGGGGAGCAGTCCGCTGGATTTGTCTCCTTTGACAATGTAGGGATCGACCCGTTCGATAAAGTTATGGTAGTGTCCGTTGCGCGAGATCGCTCCCTTGAGGGAAACGTTGAAACGGTTGGCCTGTACGCCGTTGAGCGTTTCGTTGTATTGTTTGTTCGATTCGCGTCCTACAGTGTAGCTGATCCCCGCCGTCGCCATCAGGTCGCCTTCGTAAGTCGCGTCGATGAACATGCGTCCGCGGTAGGCTGATCCATTTTCCATGGTGATCTCCGTGATCACCTTCCCTGTCTTCTTCACACCGTTCTTGCGCTCGAGGCGTTCGCCATAGACGACCTTGATCTTTTCTTTCGACATCATCTCCTGGTAGATCTTCAGCGCGGCTGAGGGTTCGAAAGTCCACATGGTTTCTTCCTGCTCCGCATTGCGGCCGTCGCCTTTGCCTTTGTATTCCGACTTCGTCTGCCATTTCCAGTTCTTCGGATCGTCGTAGTACTTGCGGACATTCTGATAGAACTCGCGGGATATTCCGCCGACGGCATGTTTGTTCCCGATATCCGTCGCACCCAGGCCACCCGTTGTCAGTCCGCCCAACCGCTGCGTGGGTTCAATCAGCACAACCGACTTCCCCATGCGCGATGCCTGGATCGCCGCCGCCACACCTGCAGAGGTGCCGCCGTATATGACGATGTCATATTGACGGGGAGGGTTTGGGATTTCGTTGAAAGAACATAGAAGGAACGAAATAAGGAGGAGTGTAAGGGAAAGAAGTCGATTCATGGAAGATGTTTTAAATTTCAGCTGGGTAATTATAGATATTTTTTCAGATGAGGAGGAGGGAAATGATGTGGAAGGTTGAAAGGGCTAGATGACGTCGGTCCTTCGACCGTTCGGGGGATTCCGTATGATCAGTGTACGGAGTAGACCTGCCTGCAGTGAAGTATGTTTAGCAAATTTTGATCTAATACCACAATACGATTTCACGAGACAGATTTGAATATTCCACTTTTGAGCAAAGAATGCTATCCATTATCACCGGCCGCGGGGTATACTTTTTATCCCAGGCGCAATGGTCATTTGACAACATCCCCGCAGAAGTGCAAGAATTCTTTCTTAAGGTCATCAAATAGGCCCATCCATGCCACAGCCATCGCTTTAAGTGATCGCCTGAAAAAAACGCAGATTGCGGTAAGACACGAATGCCGCAACTGCCCCACCGATCACTGAATACTGATTACCGATTACTGATTACTGATTACCGGTCACCGCCTCAATCCACTCCCGCATACGACTTATTATTGTTCTCAACAAACCGGATCTTCTCGTCATCTTCAAAAGTCGTAAGGATCGTCAATTTCCGCTCCCGCGCGATGGGGATTGTTTCATAACCGGGTAGATTTAAATCACGCGAATGAACGACGGCTATCAAATCTTCATTATGAAAAATCAATCTCACGCGATCTAATGGTGATGGGTCGTCGAGCGTGCTTTCGTACACCATATAAGTTGTCAGATGGGGCATGTCTGCAATATCCAGACCGTCGGTGTAGTTAAACTGTCTGAGATGGTTCTGGAAATTCCTGAAAACAAGAGCTGATCTGTTTGTCGTTATCAGTTCGCTGATGACAGGTTCAATGATGGATTCGGGGCGGATGTTCGATTTGTAAGTGTAGCCGAACAGTTCGGCCGCATACCACTGTGGAATTCCGGGAGCGCCTCCAGCGGTCATTTTGTTACTGGGCTCTATATCCTGCAGCACGACGCCGATCTCCTTTCCGTGTGTGTCGAATAACTTCATGCCCTTTGTTAGGATCAATGGTTCGGTTTCGTATTGCTCTTTGCTCAGCTGAATGCTAACCATCAGATGATACCAGTCGTTTTCCATTGGTGTGGTGTCAACGAACACATTGTCGTGAAGTGAGAACCTGGCATCGCCCTTAGGGGACGTTCTGATGTTGGCCGGGCCGTTGATCCTTTCGGTGAAAGCCTCTGAGAAAATGGCGCATGCGCAAAGAATACAAAACAGGTTTTTCATCGGTATGGATGGAGGAAATATGTACAAAGGTAGAGAATGCAGTTGAAAAAGACAGGTTTGAAGGCAGGTCTAAAATGTAGGTTTAAAGACAAGTTTAGAGACAGGTTTAAATTCTAGTAATAATGCGCGGTATACTGCCATGCAAATCGGAAAAGGTACAGGCGAAGATGTATAAGGATGAAGGGGATGATGTCAATGATGCGAGGAAGGGGATTTGCGTGCAAAATCGTAACTTCCAACAAAGACCCTCATTATGACTACCCTGCTCACGACCACCGACCTCATCGCGACAAAGATCCTTTTTGTTAGAGAAGACAAAGTTTTGCTCGATTTTGATCTGGCCCTACTTTACGGAGTGGAAACCAAACGACTTAAGGAATCAGTACGGAGAAATGCAGATCGGTTTCCTGAGGATTTCATGTTTGTCCTGAGCGCGGAAGAGTGGGCTTCTTTAAGGACGCAAATTGCGTCCTTAAAGAAAACGCGAGGAAAGCATCCAAAATATCCACCGATGGCTTTTACAGAACAGGGCGTAGCGATGCTCTCGGGTGTACTCAATAGTCCGCGAGCCATCGAAACCAATATTGCCATCATGCGCACATTTGTGGCCTTGCGGAAGTGGATGCAATCCAACACAGAACTGGCGGCTAAGATCCGACAGCTGGAGAGAAAGTATGATCAGCATTTCAAGATTGTATTCGATGCTATTCAACAGCTTATCCGACAAGAAAAGGACACAAGACCCATTGGGTTCAAAATTAGTCGTGGCGATAAATAGGGTTCACAGCACTGCCGCGATTGAGAATGTATTTCAGGAAGTTGAAAATTGAATGGTTTCCGGTGGATGGACGATGGTGCTTACGATTCGCAGTACCTCTGCAACCCTCAAACAGCGGCTAAGCTGAATGCAGTTGAAAGGCAGGTCGGAAATGCAGGTTGAAAACAGGTTAATGCAGCGGGATGGCTGACCTCAATTTTCTGCACTTTTCTCGTTGATGCCATTTTCAGACCTTTGTCAAATGAAACTTCGTGAGTTATTTCTCGGTTCGGTGGTGCTGTGCGCCATTGTCTACGCGGGCTGCGCTTCGCACAAGGCAAATAAGATTCCAGAAGAGCCGTTGGCCATCATATTCAACCGCGCCGCGAGCATAAAACTGTTATCGTACGCGAATGAGACTTATGAGGTACCCCTGATTGAAGGTCAGGAGCCAAAGAGTACGGCTCCAATTGATACAGTCCTTCGCGTCGTCGCGGACCTGCGCATACCTGAAAGTATGATCAAAGAAGAAATAAAATTAAGCAGACCACAGCGGAAGGCACTGTTCAACCTGCTTCAAACAGACATGTGTGAAATAGATGAGGGTGCAATCTGTTACTATCCGCGCCACGCGATATTATTTTATGATTCAAAGGATCAACCGTTCAGTTACATCGAGATCTGCTTCGAGTGCACGAATTATCGAACTTCCGATAACTTCCCATTAGATTTCTGCTATGAGAAATCGCAAGCGATAAAGGATTTCTTTCAGGCTGCTGGAATTAAATATTTCGAGGTGGGTGAACGGTAGCCTGTGATCATGCGCGAAGCCCAACGTATTTGATGTTAAGGCACGATTAGCGAACAGAGGGCCAAATGGAGCAGAACCATCCTCGGCCCCTGCTCCATTCCATTGCCGAACACGTACGTTTTTGCGTGTCACTTTCCATCGCACGAGGATTGCTGGCCCCAGGCGCACAATGCCAACGCTCACTCCTCGCAATGACGCACGCGCCTTGAGGTGAGTACATAGCGTCCGCCGCAGGCGGACGATGGCAGCCCTACTGCTTTGTCACCTCATCCCTCCATGCCTCGTACTTCGTCCGCAAGCGCTTAACAATTTCGGGATTGCTTTTCGCTTCATTCTTCGATTCAGTGGCATCGGTGCGAATATTGAAAAGATATAAGTGATCGGAATTTCTTTCACCTGCAAAGTCAGCATTGTCCAGCGGGTTGTGGATCAGCTTCCAGTCTCCTTCGCGCACAGCCCACTGGGGCTGCTGTTGGTTCATGCCACTCTCCCAGACAAAAGTATCGTGAGGGCTATCCGCTTTGCCGGATCTGATCACACCCGTCAGACTCTTCCCGTCGATCTTGCGCTTGGGCAGCGCCACATTGCATAGCTCCGCAAGAGTCGGAAACCAGTCGACGTTGACCGCGACCTGATCGCGTACTTCATTCTGAGGAAGTGTTCCGGGCCAGCTGATGATCGCTGGCACACGGATGCCGCCCTCGAGAAGGCTGAACTTCGATCCGCGATAATGTCCCGCGTACCCGCCACCGCCAAAGGTTCTTTCCTCCTCCGAATGGCCATGGTCTGACTGAAAGATGACAATCGTATTTTCTTCCATTCCCAGGGCCTTGAGTTTTTCCAGCACCATTCCGATCTTTTCATCCATTGTCGACACCAGCGCCGCATATTCCCGCCGTGGTGAAGGAAGATCCTTGTAATGTTCGCGCCACTTCTCCTGTCCCTGTAACGGATAGTGTGGTATGTTGACAGCTAGATACAAGAAGAAAGGTTTCTCCCGCTTTTTCTCCAGGAACGCGTTGGTCTCTTCCACCATCCGGTCGGGAAAGAATTTTCCATCCTCCCAAATCTCCTCTCCGTCCCTCCATAGATCATGGCGGTTCGGTCCCTGCCAATAGAAGTAGTGCGAGTAGTTGTCGATGCAACCTCCCATGTGTCCGTAGGAATAATCAAAGCCTTGCTGGTTGGGCATTGTAGGCTCTGAATAACCCATATGCCACTTGCCGATATGGGCTGTTTCGTATCCACCGTCCCTGAACATCTCCGCCGCGGTGACTTGTGATGCCGGCATCTCATTCTTTCCACCTTTATCAGAGGCCGCGTTGGTTGCCAGTCCTGCGCGCTGCGGATACCTGCCCGTCAGCAGTGAAGCGCGCGACGGTGAGTACACCGGGGCTGCAGCATAAAACTGCGTGAACCGCACACCTTTTTTTGCAAGCGCATCTATGTTTGGCGTGTGCAGGTCTT
>CBFGXV010000096.1:0-7627 GCA_965652755.1 uncultured Chryseosolibacter sp.
TTTTGGTTTATAGTTGATATAATCCTGTACAAGAATCCCTCCGACCCTTCGCGGAGGTAAGGCGCGGGCATGAAGCCCTCCTTCTCCGCCAATTCATCAAACAATTCATCTGTTACCTTAATTGAAGCGGAAATGGGCACAGCATCGGGTGCCGTGATAAGGAACATTTTTCCGCCGATGTTAAAACACAGGTGATCTTCCCATTTTATATCCTGTTTTACACCCCTAAGGTCTTCACAGATCAACTGGATGTCTTCGATAGTCATGATTGTCTCAGCGTGAAGAAAATAATATATTCTAAAAAATGTGCGACTGTTAAATAGACATTCAGTCATTCCCCGAAAATATCGACAAGTCACAGGACTTTCAAAGATTTACGGTGTTACCATTGCAAATTAGCAGGTGATATATACCCGAAAAAAAATGGATCCCTTCAGAATGCGTTTTATTGTAGGCAAACTCAGCAAGGAAGAGTTGGATCTGCTCTCGCGGGGCTATCCGGTGATAAGCAAACTCTTGTTGATCCCTGATGATTACAGGCTGTTCCACTACAAGGAGGGAGATGAGATTGAAGCGGAAACACAGGATGGCAACAGGATCTGGACAACGATCCGCAACATGGAGATCGTGCAGGACGAAACCAGTATTGTTGTGATCCTTACACTGGTCAGGAGTGAACAAGACTCCTCTCATTTTGGTCACAGTTAAATTATCAGCTTATCGCGTCACCGTTCTGCTTTGTCGATTGCTATTTCAGTCTCACCAACAGATTCACCAGATCATCGATTGCGGACCATTGCGGGTTATGATCAGCTGACATCTCATGCATTTCGTACCCGCGCGCCTTCGCACGTGCCGCCGATGCAGCGAAGTTGTCCTCTTCGGCTTTTTTGCCAGGATCAACCGTGAGGATGTATGCGGCCGGAATGCTGCGTGTCTTTTCATTCTTTAAAGAGATCTGCTGCGTAAAGGTTTTGAGCGGATGGGGTACATCCTTCGGCGGCTTCTGATCCGCCTTAACCCACGCTGGCACGATAAAATCGCCCTTAATCATGTTAGACAGGCCTTCCCCTTTTGGATCCATGATGGACATCACGCTCTCACCGTCATTTGGAATCATCGCATCGAGGTAGACCAGCTTCTTGATTCGCTCGGGTATTTTGTCGGCAACGCCGGAGATTACCATTCCGCCATAACTGTGCCCCACCAGTATTACGTCCGTTAAATTCTCAAACAGGATTGCGTTCACGACGTCTGTGATATGTGTGGTCAGATTTACATCCGGCGATGCGAGGTGAACCCGCTCGCCGAGCCCGGTCAACGATGGCCGATATACGAGACATTGCTGTTGCGCCATCAGTGAATCAACCTTGCCGAACGCCCAGCTGCCTCCCCATGCACCATGAACAATGACAAAGACCGGCTTTTTAGGCCCCGTGTGCTTTTGCGCAGCGGCATTCATCGACATCATGATCATTGCAAGCACCAGGAGAGGGACCGTAAATTTTATACTTTTCTGAATCATATCAAGGTATTTACACTCAATTTAGCCTAATTGAAAAAAGAAAAAAACAGGTAGTGCTTGGTATACAATTTTATCCAGCGTAAGCAGTGCTGGCCGGCTCTCGGGGATGGTGTGAACCTTACCCAAAGATATCCGTGTCCGCCGTCCCTGTACTAACAATCACAAAGAATTCCAGCATGAAGTCAGCAGTAGCCAGGTTTGATGAGAAACTGCATTGGTACAAAGATGCAGTTATTTACGAGGTACATATCAAAGCATTCAGAGACGGCAATGGCGACGGTATCGGCGATTTCGTCGGGCTGATGCAAAAACTTGACTATCTCCAGGATCTCGGCGTAACAGCAATATGGCTGCTTCCTTTTTACCCCTCGCCCCTGCGCGATGACGGATATGATATCGCGGACTATTATTCAATCAACCCCGCTTATGGCGACCTGACGCAGTTCCAGCAATTGCTCAAGGAAGCCCATGCACGGAATCTAAAGGTTATTACCGAACTCGTAATTAACCACACATCCGATCAGCATCCGTGGTTTCAGCGCGCGCGCAAAGCTGCCAAAGGTTCACCTGAACGGGATTTTTACGTCTGGACTGACGACCCAAATCAATATAAAGACGTCAGGATTATTTTCCAGGACTTTGAGAACTCAAACTGGACGTGGGATACAGAGGCGCAACAATATTACTGGCACAGGTTCTTCCACCATCAGCCAGACCTCAACTACGACAATCCCCTCGTGCGGCAGGAAGTTTTTCGCATCCTTGACTTTTGGTGCCAGCTTGGTGTTGATGGTTTCAGGCTTGACGCGGTGCCTTATCTCTTTGAGCGCGAAGGCACGAACGGCGAGAATCTTCCCGAGACGCATGCGTTCCTGAAAGAACTGCGAAAACACATCGACACATATTTCCCCGGAACTTTATTGCTGGCAGAAGCGAATATGTGGCCCGAGGATTCGGCGTCATACTTTGGAAAGGGGGATGAGTGTCATATGAATTATCATTTCCCCGTAATGCCGAGGATGTTCATGGCATTACAAACGGAGGATCGCTATCCTATCACAGATATTTTCGATCAGACTCCCGACATTCCGGAAACATGTCAGTGGGCGATCTTTCTGCGCAATCACGACGAGCTCACGCTGGAGATGGTTACCGACGAAGAACGCGATTACATGTACAAGGTTTACGTGAAGGATCCAAAAGCCCGCATCAACCTCGGCATCAGGCATCGACTTGCACCACTGATGGGCAACAACCGGAAGAAGATCGAATTGATGAAATCGCTTTTGTTCTCGCTGCCCGGTACGCCCGTTCTTTATTACGGAGATGAGATCGGAATGGGTGATAATTTTTACCTTGGGGACCGCGATGGCGTTCGCACGCCCATGCAGTGGTCATCCGATCGCAATGCGGGCTTCTCTGAAGCAAATCCTCATAAGCTGTACCTTCCGGTGATACTTGACCCGGAATATCATTACGAAGCTGTCAACGTCGAGATCCAGAGCTCGAACACTTCATCTTTGTTGTGGTGGATCAAACGTCTGCTCAACAAACGAAAACAATATAAGTCGTTAAGCCGCGGAAACATGAAGTTCGTTTCTTCGGAGAATCCAAAGATCCTCGCTTTTACCCGAACTTACGAAGATGAGACAATGCTCATAGTTGTCAACCTCTCGCGCTATACGCAGCCGGTCGAACTTGATCTCGGGGAATTCGGAGGCTACAACCCGGTTGAAGTCTTCAGCAAGAACAAGTTCCCGGTAGTGAAGGGAGATTCCCCCTACTTTATTACACTTGGCGGGCACGACTGTCAGTGGTTTATTATGGAGCAAAGTCAGACTTTGCTATCAGAGAAACATATTCTCCCGCAACTCGAGCTGCAATCCTGGGATGACCTGGTGCAAAAGAGTGTTATCTCCCGGCTTGAGTCCAAGATATTTCCGTCGTATATGATGCAGCTGCGCTGGTTCGGTGGAAAGGGACGCGTGATTGAAGGTATGGAGATCATCCAGCACTCAACAATAGAGCTGCCCGAATACAGCGCGGTCATTTTCCTGATCCAGGTAACTTACCAGAGCGGCCTGCCTGATATTTACCAACTGCCCGTCACATTTGCTGGCCATCCCCTGTCGCAAAAGTTAGAAGAGGGATGCCCGAAGGCCGTTATCTCCCGGATGACGATCAACGGCGTTGAAGGCGTTCTTTACGATGCCGTGTACGGCGCCCCACTGCAGGAGGCACTTCTGCACTTTATGGCTGAGAACAGAGCGATAAAACTTCCGCACGGCCAGCTGGCATTCACGGGCAAACCGGAAGTGTTGACGCACATCCGCCAACACGAGAGCATTAAACCTAAAGTACTTTCAGGGGAGCAGAGCAATACATCGATCATCTATGGGAATAAGTTCTTCCTCAAACTATTCAGGAAAGTAGACCGCGCGATCAACCCCGACCTCGAGATCACCCGCTTCCTCACTGAAAGCACATCCTTCAGAAATATCCCGGCGTTCATGGGATCAATAGAATGGAAATTTGAGAAGGATTCTCTGGTTCTTGGCATGATGCAGGAAATGGTTGAAAGCAGCGGCGATGCATGGGTGAATATGCTTGACCGGCTGAACAACTTTAACGAAACAATTCTCGTGAGTAATGTGCAGCTGAACGCAACTGAAATGGCAGGCAGCCTCACCGAACCATTGTCGTATGAACAGATCCCGGAGGAACTGAAAGAACTGATCGACGCAAGCACAGCGGAGCAAGCCACCCTGCTGGGCGTCAGAACCGGAGAGATGCATCTCGCGCTTGCATCCGGCGACGCATTCCCTGATTTCAAGCCGGAACCATATTCACTTCACTATCAGAGATCCCTTTATGCCGGCTTGCAGTCACTCGTAAGAGGGACGTTTCTCAACCAGGCAAAAAATCTTCAAAAGCTCGAAGACGATGCGAGAAAAGAAGCGTCGGAGGTCCTCAATATGAAGGACGATATCCTCGATGTGTTACGCAGGATCTATGCGAGGAAAATAGATGTCATCAAGATCCGCATCCATGGCGACTATCACCTGGGACAGGTTCTCTTTACAGGGAAGGATTTTGTGATCACTGACTTCGAAGGAGAACCAGCCCGAAGCTACAGCGAGCGACGCCTGAAGCGATCGCCGCTCAGAGATGTCGCGGGAATGATCCGCTCTTTCCACTACGCCGCCTATGGAAGCCTTGTGCTTGACAGTCACATACGCAAAGAAGACTTCAGTAAATTGATCCCCTTCGTTGAGCAGTGGTACCATTACATGAGTGGATTCTTCATGAAAGCGTACCTCGAAACGGTCAGGGGAAGTGCATTCATACCGCGCGATAAAGAAGATCTGGATACGCTGATGACGACATTCCTTCTGGAAAAGGCGATCTACGAATTGAACTACGAACTAAACAATCGTCCCGGTTGGGTTATGATACCTCTGAGGGGTATCAAGGATCTGATGAAAGCGGATACCACTTTGGTGGAAGCGGACCCCGGAATGGTGACCACGAAATAATAAAGTCCGGGCGCGAAGCCCGGACTTTATTATTTGAATTCACCGATAACTTTTTACAAAGTTGTCTCAACAAGCGTCTGAAGCCTTGGCATGATTTCGAAATCCCACTGATCCGCAGCGTACTCCGCCCGTGTCTCGTCGCCTTCAAAATGCTCGATGGTCGTAAGCAATTTCGTCTTACTTCCCTGCGGGACTATTTCATGTGTGATGTATATATCGCCATGACGCGACATATCTCCCTCCGTCAGTCGATCGAAACCAGAGTACTTGATCATTTTGCCGGGGACGATATCCAACACCTTTCCTTCGGCATGAACTTCCTTACCCTGGTAAAATCCTTTCCAACGCATGGCGCTTCCTGACCTCCAATCGCTTGACACTTCGCAATTATAGTAGTATTGCTTCGTCATTCCAGGATGCGTCAGCGCTTCCCATACTCTCTCAGGAGTTGCGTTCAGCAACACACTTCTGGTGATAATTACGTCATTTACCATAATGTTATATTATTCTTTTGAGTGAATGTGATCATCATGTGTTTCATAATCCCCGTCGCTGCCACCCGTAGTCCGGTCAATATGCTCGCGTTCTTCGCGGGAAGGACCGTGTGAGATTATCTCACGACCACCAGGCTCATCACTCGGCTTCATCTTGTTGTGCATCGTCTTTGCCAGCGCATTGTCAGGCATGACGTTACTCATTCCGGCAAACATTTTGTTTTTTAAACCGGATACAATACGGCTTTCACCGCGCATCAATGCATCGTACCCATCTTTGGCAACGTCTTCCGGACGGGAAAGTTTCTCTTCCTTGTAGGTTTTCGAATCCTCACCTCCGGCCTTGTGGAAGAAGTCCGTATCAGAAGCGCCCGGCAGCAGGGCAGTAAGTGTGACATTAGTGCCTTTTAATTCGTGAATCAACCCTTCGGTAAAGGTTATTACAAATGACTTCGTCGCCGCATAAACGGCCATCAATGGCGTCGGGTATTTCCCAAGAAGCGATGCCACCTGCAATACCTTGCCCTCATTCCTGGAAACCATGTCGCGCAGAAAAAGTTTGGTAAGACAAACGAGCGATGTGATGTTCAGCTGGATCATATCCATGTCGCGCGCGATATCATATTCAATAAAGTTGCCGTGCTCACCCTGGCCGGCATCGTTCACGAGTATGTCAATCGTGATGCCCTTAGCCTTCACTTCGCGGTAGATCTCCTCCGCTGCAGTGGGTTTGAAAAGATCTTTGGCAATAGGCAGAACCTCCACCATAAAAGTCTTCGTGAACTCAGTAGCGATCTCACGCAGTTTCTCCTCATTTCTCGCAACAATCACCAGATCATATCCGACTGCCGCGAACAGTTTTGCGAATTCGTAACCGAAGCCACTCGAAGCTCCCGTTATCAGGACGCACTTGCCTGTATTATTTTTTTCTGCTCTCATGATCTAAGAATTCATGGTAGCGATAGGTCAAAAAATCGTGCCCCCGAGGACTTATAGTTCACATCAAATCCTGCTGTCAGCCGGCCTTGGAAGCCAACCGGCTTTTCCATCAGGCGTGATTATGAAATTGAAGTTCGCAAAGCGGGCGAGAATTTCGACAGAGGTATTTTGCGGCAGCATGGCAACTGGCAGAGCGCCTGGTTCCGTTGTTGAAAGAAGTGTAGCGGTGGAATCCAGGACCGCGGATTTGCCCGGCGCAAGCGGCGCTACGTGTTTCTTCATCACGAAGCCCTGAACATTATCCGGCAATACGATCCGATACCAGTCGTTCGTTTGTCCAATAACGGTAACATAGGTGTCACGTTGAAGCGAAGTTTTTAAAGGGAGGGCGTCGGACGGACCAGTCCTCATGTCGGCGCGCTTGCGGGCTATCTTAAAGGGCTTTTGGTTAAATCCCGTATCTACCGGCATTGACTTTATACCCGCCTCGAGTTTCCGGATATAATGCAGCGGATCTTTGCTACCAGATTGGTAAACACCGAAATGCAAATGGGGGGGAGTTCTTTTTGCATTTCCAGTATTGCCAACAAGGCCGAGTACATGCCCTTGCCGCACACGCATTCCCGGGCGAACCATCTGGGAATCGAGGTGTGCGAAATAGTATGAATGGCCGCGGCGCGCATCTTTCATCCAGACTACTTTTCCTCCTAGTGTGTTTGTTCCAACTCTCGAAATATATCCGTCAGTCGGCGCCACCACGGGGGTACCCCTGGGAGCAAAGATATCCACACCTTCGTGCGAACGCTTCCCGTTATCCCGGGAAGCGCCGTAAAAACTTCCGATTGATCTATTTGATGCGCCAAACACCGGATTCAGCAAAACAGGTGTGAGTGAAATGGTCACTGAAAACCAGGCATTCACAAGCAACTCCGGCTGAATCCGCAGCACGCACTCTTCATCCGTGCCAAACTCATGCGTAATCGAAAGTGTTGAATCGCCGTATGCGATGTGGTCCCATTCCGCGCCGGAACGGATAAACAGATCGAGAAAAACATTCGCGTCGCCTTGCGTTTTCACCAATCCAGCGCTGAGAGGTAGTTTTTTTCGGCGGGCATAAAATCATCCGCACCATT
>CBFGXV010000097.1:0-7612 GCA_965652755.1 uncultured Chryseosolibacter sp.
GGGTTTTGGAATAACGTGCTGCCACTTCATGAATCACAAATGATCGGCAAACATATAGAATCCCATGGGGTGAATCTAAAAACCAACCAGGAGCTCCATGCGATCATTCCAGATGCAAACAACCGCGTCAAATACGTGCGCACGAAAACCGGTGAAGAACTCCCATGCGACTTCGCGGGCATTTCAATAGGCGTACATCCTAACATCGAACTTGTGAAGAATACATCGATCAAGGTAAGCCAGGGAATTCTTGTCAACGAATATCTTGAAACAAGTTCATCCGGCATTTACGCAGTTGGCGACTGTGTTGAACGGACCTATGAACTCGCTGGAAGACGAAACATCGAGCAGGTCTGGTACACAGCCAGGATGATGGGAGAAGCCGTAGCGCAAACCGTATGCGGTCTCAGAACGAAATATGAACCTGGCCCCTGGTTCAATTCTGCAAAATTTTTCGACATCGAATACCAGACGTATGGCAACGTAGGAAGCGTGCTAAGAGACGACGAAGAGGACTTGTATTGGGAACATTCTTCGGGAAAAAAGGCGATGCATCTCGTTTGGCAACGAGACAGCAGGAGGTTTCACGGGATCAATTCATTCGGCATCCGCCTGCGTCATCACATATTTGACGGATGGCTTCGCGAAAACAGGTCCATCGAATTCGTGATCGACCACCTCGCGGAAGCGAATTTCGACCCTGAATTTTCGGAAAGGCACGAAGCCCATATCACGAGCCAGTTTCGGAGTTCATTGACAATTCTTAATTCCTGACCCATGCGTATTGTTAAGATAACAGGCTTATTGATATTCCTCGCAGGCTTTTTCCTCTTCAACGCCGCAACGTTTCTGGCGGTATACAGACTTACCGCGGAGGTTATTAGAGAAAAGATCACCGATGGAAAGAAACAGGAACTTTTCAGGGAGTACTCGCGCGGCATTGTTGACAAAACATTTTCCTCTTCGCACTCATTTGTTTCCGCCCTGCAGGAAACGTTTGATGCCATTAACCGCGCGCAGCACGATCGCTACAAAATTACAGAGCAGGAGATCGATGAGATCATCCGCAGAAGTAAAGGTAAGTTCACCACTCCGACGTTGGATTCAGTATTTCGCACCTCCAACGAAGTTGCCGCCTTCAAAAATAAGGCCCTGCGACAACATGTTGGAATTGCCGAAGGGGAAGCATTTGCTTCGGAGGAAGAGTACAAATCGCGGTTAATGTCTGCGGCAGAGACCGTTGAGAAATACGGCACGCTCAGCGAGGTTGGCTTCGACAAGTATTTGATCAAAGATCTGAAGTACAGTCTTACAAAAGCGTCGGCAATTGGTCCTGTTCGGAATAATCCCGCGCTTTATCTTTTTCTTTCATTTGGCCTCTGCATACTGGGTGCCATGCTTTATTTCCTGCCAAAAGTCGAAAAACAGGCAGGCATCAAGAATGACGGGATCTTTTTTAACCCGATGAAAAACCGGGGATGGCTTGGAATACTCACAGGCACTTACCTTATCGGCTTCTACATCACGCTCTATTTCTACGCGGAATATATGACGAATTGGGTTATCATGGTTGACCCGGTAAGCAAATTGATCAATGGTCACGAAGCCGGGAAATTTTTTCTTTACGGTTTCATCTATACGCTTTGTATACTCGTGATGGGTATACGTTTTATCGTTCATTACCGCCATAGCAAATACCAGGTCTTGCGAACGTTGTCCGTGATGTTTTTTCAGACAGCATTTGCCTTTCTTATTCCCGAAATTCTGATCAGGCTCAACAGGCCGTACTACGATTTCAAAAACATATGGCCCCTTGATTACAGTTTCTTTTTTGATTACCGCTTATCGGAGATGATTGAAGAGGGAACCCTTGGCTTGTTCATGATCGGATGGGGAATTGCCCTGATCGTGATAGCCGTTCCGGTGATGGTTTATTTCTTTGGCAAACGATGGTATTGCTCCTGGGTATGTGGATGTGGCGGACTCGCGGAGACTTTAGGAGATCCTTACAGACAACTGTCGCAAAAATCATTGAAGGCGTGGAAGATCGAGCGGTGGATGGTTCATGGCGTGCTGTTGTTTGCGATTGTCATGACCACAGGAGTCTTATACACATGGTTCACGGGATCGTCCCGTTTCCTGTTCATTGATACCTATACCCTGCGCGACATTTACGGTGTGTATATTGGAGCGGCCTTCGCGGGTGTTGTCGGCACTGGGTTCTATCCACTGATGGGAAACCGCGTGTGGTGCCGGTATGGTTGTCCGCTGGCAGCCTACATCGGACTCGTTCAGCGGTTCAAATCCCGTTTCAGGATCACCACCAACGGAGGCCAGTGTATTTCGTGTGGCAACTGTTCAACGTATTGCGAAATGGGTATTGATGTCCGATGGTATGCACAACGCGGGCAGAACATTGTTCGCGCTTCCTGCGTGGGCTGCGGGATCTGTTCCGCAGTCTGTCCGCGCGGCGTGCTTAACCTGGAGGTAAAAGATGAGAAAGGAAGGTTTGGATTGCCGGTGCTGACAGGAAACAACAATATTAAAGAAGCGAAGGACTGAGATAGCAGCGACACATTGAAACCCGTCATTTATGTCATCATTCCCGCCTTCAATGAGGCGCGCAGTATCGGGAAGGTTGTAGCCGAAATTCCGGCAGACCTCGTTACCGAAGTAATCGTTGTAAATAACGCATCGACAGATGATACGGCCGCGGCAGCCGGCCAGGCTGGGGCAACTGTTCTCGATGAGCCTCGCGCGGGTTATGGCAACGCCTGCCTCCGGGGCATCGCCTATTGTCAAGGGAGGGTGCCGCGACCCGACATTATTGTATTCCTTGATGGCGACCTTTCAGACTTTCCGCAGGAAATGCGCGCGCTGGTCCAACCTGTTGTCGCAAACAAAGTGGATCTGGTCATCGGCTCGCGTACACTGGGCAAGCGCGAACGCGGCTCGGTGACCGTTCAGCAAATTTTTGGAAATTGGCTTGCAACAAAGCTCATAAGACTATTTTTTAAAGCGAAGTTTACAGACCTTGGACCCTTCAGGGCTATCCGTTTCAGCTCGCTGCTGGCACTTGACATGCGGGATCCGACTTACGGATGGACCGTGGAGATGCAGGTCAAAGCGGCAAAACAACACATTCGATTTATGGAAGTGCCCGTGACCTATAGAAAACGGATCGGCGTATCAAAGGTCTCGGGCACGGTGAAAGGGACGATCATGGCCGGATACAAGATCCTGTATACAATCTTTAAATACATCTAGTTACCATGGAATGGGTCGTAGCAATATTGTTTACATGCAGCCTGCTTTACCTGTTCCTGTTCAGCGTCGGACAATTGCACCTCACGCATATCTACCTGAAACAAAAACCCAAACTGTCACCACCCTTCAATCCGGACTACACCCCTTTCGTAACGATCCAGCTACCGGTCTATAATGAAAAATATGTCGTTGAGCGGTTACTCGACGCGATCGTGCATCTCGACTATCCGCGTGAGAAACTGGAGATACAGGTCCTCGATGATTCCACTGACGAAACATCGGGCATTATCTACCAGAAACTTGAGTGGCTTCAAAAATTCGAACTCGACATCAAACAGTTAAGGCGCGATACGCGCGCCGGATTCAAGGCCGGAGCCTTGCAGGAAGGACTTCAAAAAGCAAGGGGAGAGTTCATTGTCATTTTCGACTCCGACTTTATTCCTGAGAAGGATTTCATCAAGAAAACCCTTCCGTGGTTTCAGGACCCTGCGGTCGGAGTTGTGCAAACGCGTTGGGGACATATCAACAAGGATTACTCGCTGATGACACAACTTCAGGCATTTGGCCTGGACGCCCATTTCTCGATTGAACAATCCGCCCGAAATGCTGCAGGAAGTTTTATCAACTTTAACGGCACCTGCGGCGTATGGCGAAAGACTTGCATTACCGATGCGGGCGGTTGGAGCGCGGACACGTTGACTGAAGACCTCGACCTGAGCTATCGTGCTCAATTAAAGGGGTGGAAATTCAAATACCTCGAGGATGTGGTCACCCCGGGGGAGCTACCGGTTGTGATGCCGGTGATCAAGCTGCAGCAATACCGGTGGAATAAAGGAGGCGCAGAGACAGCCAGGAAACTCGCCGGCAGGATATTCAATGCCTCCTTGTCGACCAGACAGAAGCTTCACGCATTTCTACATCTGTTCAACAGTTCGGTCTTTGTGGCGCTGTTTGCAGCTGCAGTCCTGAGCTTGCCAATGCTGTTCATAAAAAATTCACACCCCGCAATGCAATGGTTTTTTACCATCGGGAGCATCTTTTTTCTTGGCTTTCTCTCAGTCGCAATCTTCTACTGGACGGCTACGCGCCGATTCCACTCAAATACCAGGAGATTCTTTATACTCTTTCCTGCATTTCTCATCATCTCGATGGGCCTGTCCCTTCACAATGGCCTGGCCGTAATAGAAGGCTGGCTTGGGATCAAAACCCCATTCATCAGGACACCGAAATTCAACATCGTGGAGAAACAGGACTCATGGCGAGATAATACCTACCTCAGTTCAAACTTGGGTATCATTACAATACTCGAAGGTTTTCTCTGTGTCTGTTTTATCTTTGCCGTCGTGAAAGGAATACAAATGAATGACACTTCGATGGTTCTTTTTCACACCATGCTTGCCCTGGGATTCGGAAGTGTTTTTCTGCTGTCCATAAAACCATGGGCGAATGCTTAAGCAGAATCCATTACAGTATCTTCTAGCATTAGTATCCCTTATCCTATTCATCCTCATCGGGTATTGCATTGAGCGCCATCAGACCGGTCCATTGTTCGCCTGTTATTTTTCGCTTTTTGGCATATACATATTACTGATCCGGAAACGGGAGCCAGCGGCCGGGGCATTATCCTTCTGGCTCTTGGCGTCAATCCTGTTTCGCGTCGTACTTGTCTTTGCAACCCCCGCCCTGTCAGATGATTTTTACCGGTTCATCTGGGATGGCCGATTGCTTTCGGCCGGCTACAGTCCCTTCAGCGATGTTCCCTCGTTCTATATGGACCCGGTGAACGCGTTGCCCGGACTCGACCATGAACTTTATGACAAGCTTAACTCCCGGAACAGATTCAGCAGCTACCCTCCCATTTGTCAGTTGGTCTTCTGGATGTCAGCGAAAATTTCTCCGGATTCGATTTATGGAAGCGTGTTGGCGATGAAGGTAATTCTCCTTCTCTTCGAGATCGGCACGTTATTCCTGGTAAAAAAATTGTTAGAGGCAATGCAGTTACAGGCACATACGATACTGGTATATGCCCTCAACCCATTGGTGATCCTGGAGATAATTGGAAACGTTCATTTCGAAGGAGTGATGATATTCTTTTTATTGTTGGCGTTCTTTCTCCTGATGAGAGGACGGATAACCGGGTCAACAGTCGCCTTTGCATCCGCTGTCTGCACAAAACTGATCCCACTGATCTTTCTGCCAGTGCTACTCCGTCCGCTCGGGTGGAAGAAGGCGCTTCTCTACTGGATAGCAACAGGAATTATAACGTTCGTGTTATTTCTTCCGCTCTTGAACCGGGACATAGTTTACGGATTTTCCACCAGCCTCGGATACTATTTTCAACAGTTCGAGTTTAACGCCAGTGTGTACTACCTCGTGCGAGCCGCGGGATATGCAATATTTGGTTTTAACATCATTCACTTTGCCGGCCCCGTACTGGCCATCATCGCGGCAGTGTGCATTTTCAGAATCGCCTTTTCGCCGATCAGTCAGCCAATGAACCAGGGCATTCATTCCGACCTTTTCAAACGCATGACCTGGTGTTTGTTCATATACTTTATCTCGACCACAATATTGCACCCGTGGTACGTTATCACACTTCTTGCCATATCCTTATACACACCATATCATTTTCCTATCTTGTGGACAGGTTTGATCTTTTTGACATACGCCGGATATGAGGAAACCTCGTTCAGGGAGAATTTGCTCCTTGTAAGTCTGGAATACATCATCCTTCTTGCCTACATCTCTTATGAAACGTTATGGACCAGCCGAAAAAGCCACTCCTCATCATCTTCTACCGCAACCCAAAACGCGGGCAAGTAAAGACCCGTCTGGCGGCGTCAGTGGGTAAAGACAGGGCACTGGAGGTCTACAAAAAACTCGCTCTCCATACTAAAAGTATTACCGAGCCATTGTTGATGGATAAGATCGTCTTTTACTCTGAAGCGGTTGACCTCATGGACATCTGGCCGAATGCAACCTATCTTAAGGCGCTGCAGGAAGGCGATGACCTCGGTGAAAAAATGAAGAACGCTTTCGCCGGCGCGTTTGAAAGCGGCTACTCACCGATCTGCATTATCGGCACCGATTGTTACGAGCTCACAACAAAACTGATCGAACAGGCATTTTCTCTCCTGCAATCATCCGACGCAGTTATCGGCCCGGCTGTTGACGGAGGTTATTATTTGCTGGGCATGCGAACGCTCCACGAACCCTTATTCAAAAAGAAACAATGGAGCACTGCAACTGTCCTTTTTGACACGCTGCGGGATTTTGAATCGATGGGTTTGAGATACGCCAAACTTCAAACGCTGCGCGATGTTGACAATGAAGAAGATCTTCCCGGCGACTGGATGAACATGTTATAATGCGTTCGACTCGCCGCGTTGGTCCAGTTGTCGTGGATAGGCCAGTTAATTTTAATCACTGAATTACAAACGATAAACGGTCATTCTCGTATAGCAGGAAATAATACGAATCATGAACTCCCTCACGTTAAGCGAAATCTGGATCTACCCTGTCAAATCACTTGGAGGGATCACGCTCGAAACAGCCACAGTGCGTAAGAAAGGCCTTCAATACGACCGCCGATGGATGCTGGTCGATGCGAATGGCGTGGCCCTTACGCAGAGAGTTCATCCGGAAATGGCGCTCTTCAAACCCGCCATCGCAAATGAACAGTTAGAAATTGAATACCGGAAACCCGGCCAGAGCGTGTCGCGTGCAGTTGTGAGGATTTCAAGCCAGCCATCGGGGCCTGCCATCACGGCACGGGTATGGGGAGACCAGGTTGAGGTCCACGAAGTTGATCGCTCCATCAGCGAATGGTTCTCGAGCCACTTAAATATCCGCTGCAGACTCGTCGCCTTCCCGGAAAAAAATCCCCGGCCTGTGGACGCCTGTTATAGCGTTGCCAGCGAACACGTCAGCCTTGCCGACGCCTATCCATTCATGATCATCGGACAAAAATCCCTGGATGACCTGAACGGGCGATTGGCCGAGCCGGTGCCAATGAATCGCTTCAGGCCGAACTTCGTCTACACAGGAGGTAACGCTTTCGCGGAAGACACATGGAAGGACCTGTCAATTGGAAGCCTTCGTTTTGTCGCCGTAAAAAAATGTGACCGGTGTGTGCTCACCACCGTGGATCAGGGGACAGGCGTAAAGGGTACTGAGCCGTTGAAAACGCTGTCGGGGTATCGCAAGGCAGGTAACAAGGTTTATTTTGGACAAAATATGGTCGCTCTTGACGAGGGTAGTCTCTCAGTTGGTCAACGTATTATTCCCGGATAAAATTTGTTCGATGTAGCAAGTCTGTTCACTTTTGCACCATGACGTTCCTGTA
>CBFGXV010000098.1:0-7610 GCA_965652755.1 uncultured Chryseosolibacter sp.
GTGAATGATGCGATAAATCCTGTCTTTTTTTTCATGGTAGTTGTCGTAAGACAACTCGTCCTGAACAAACATGAATATCAACAGACAACTGGCGATGCCCAGCCCAAGTCCGAAAATGTTGATGAATGAATAGGCTTTCTTCTTAATGAGATTCCTCCAGGCGACGATAGAATAGTTTCTGAACATGGCGTATTGAAATAAGGTGGGACTTAAGTTGAAATTCCTGAGTAGGATCGGTCTCAGCAGTTTAACGGTGTCGAGTGTATATTGAAGTCTGGCTTTCCGCAACGAAGTCTGTTCGACATTTGAAATGAAAAGCTCTTCCATGTCGCCTTCGATCTCTTCAAGGAACTCCTTCTTCAAGAAGAACCGCAGCAGTTTTAGTGGCCACGATGGCGGTCGTAGGTTGTTATGCCGATTCATATCAACTTCAGCTGATGCGCCAGCGTTGGGATAGACTCCCAAAGTCCGGCCCTGATGTCTTTCATTTCAGCCAGCACCTTATGGGCGTAGGATGTTGTCGAATAAATTCGTTTGCGCTTTCCCCCTCGCCTGGACGTTACTTCCCCAAATTCCGAAGTCAGGAAACCTTTTTCTTCCATGCGCTTGAGCGCGGATTGGATAGATCCAACGCTCAACCGATCTTTCAGTCGCGATTCGAGCTCTCGTTTGATCTCGACCCCATAAGCCTCCTTTTGCAATGCGGCAACGGTCAAAAGCACCAACTCCTCAAACTCCCCCAGTTTCGTCTTCTTCATATCTATTTAATTCGTAATTGCAGTAAATATACAACACTCAATATCACTCGCAATTGCAGTTTTAATATATTTATTGATTTGTAAGCTCCTGGGAGGCGTAAATTGCCAGGTAGAGTCCCTTTCGGCCTTCATCCGCGCAATTGCGCCTGTTGGTGGAAATAGCTGGACTTTCCCTAATTTTCCGGGATAAGAGGAGCATATGTTTGAAGGACAGGATTATCCAAAGGCGCTTGATGAAGAAACCTTCAACCGGTGGCTGGAGAAAGGCAGACTGAGCAAAATCGCTTATAGTCACTTGCTGATTGTGTGGGACGACTACGAGTCAGCTTACAGGCCTGTTTATGTATCTCATCGCGATGAGATCGAGGCGTACAGGAAGCCGGGAAGCAGGGAACGACTGGTTGCTGCCTATGATCTGTACTCCGAGTCGAGAATTTAAGGTGTTAATGTGTTAATGTGGTAATGTGTTAAGGTGCTGCGCCCGCCGAAGCTAGGGCGGGATGTGCGTGGTAGCGAAGGAGCGCCCGCCGAAGTTTGCGAGGGATGGCATGGCGCAGCGAAAGAGAGTAAAGTGTTGACGCGAACCGGGCGTGGTGTCAACTGTAATCCGAAGTTGACACCAAAGCCGACTATCCTCAACACCTCAGGTTCGCGTCCAACTGATAAGCGTATCCCAGGCATTGTATTTGTCCTTGTCTGAGAAAAAACTATGGATAGCATCAACCAACAGCAGCCGGAAAAGAATTTCGAAAATCTCTCAAGCGCGGAGGCGAGGGAAAAGATCAAAGACCTGATCGAGAAAGCGAAGAAGATGTGCTTTTTCTGTACAAATATCAAGACCGGCGAAGGCTTCGCAACCCGGCCGATGTCTGTCCAGAAAATTGATGACGATGGCACGTTGTGGTTCCTCTCTTCGATTGACAGTCACAAGAATGAAGATCTGTTGCACGACCCCGCGGTGCAACTGTTATTCAAAGGTTCGGATTATTCTGATTTCCTTAGTCTCTACGGTACTGCTGTTCTAAGCCGCGACGAGGAAAAGATCAAAGAACTCTGGGAGCCGCTCTTGAAAACGTGGTTCACAGAAGGCAAAGACGATCCGCGCATTACAGTGATCGAGTTTACACCGCAGCATGGGTACTACTGGGATACAAAGCATGCGCAGGTGGTTGCTTTCGCAAAGCAGGTTATAGGTGCCGCAATTGGCAAGACACTGGACGATTCGATCGAAGGAAACCTTCGGCCTTAGCCAGCCATCAGTGAACTTTTATTTTCAGCGGTCAATTGCTACTACAGAAAAATTTGCAGGTGGACTAAGAGGTGCGCTTCTCACATCTTCCCATTCGCATTTCTGAAAAACATTCCCGAGCCTGCAACATTATCACGACCATTCCAATTGGGTTGCCAGGTGACGCGGGTTGAGGATTTTGCATCTTTATCCTGAGCTACGATGTTGACCCGGATATTTTTCCAATGCTCACCTTGCTGTTTTTGGATGTAACTTATCGGGACGGCAACTTCAAAGGCATATCCGTCCTTATTCCGAACACATTTCCATTGCAGACCTTTCTCTCCATCACCGAGATCGCGGACGCTGTTCTTGCCGCTTTTGTCTTCCGGACTGACAAGAAAATAAAGAGAATTCCTGTACGACCCCTCCCCTTTCTCCGAAACACTTTTCGCCATCGGCTGAGCATCAAGCGCAAAGCCGACAAAATCCTGACTTGTTGTTGCGTCTCCCGAATTGTTGATCACCTCGCTGTCATTTACCTGTATGCCGACATAGATGAAATTGTTATCGAGGGCTACACCAAAGCGTCCACCCTCCGGTGTTGCAAGTGCGTGTGGCAATAATGACCAATCGCCTAAGACTCCATCAATCTTTACGTTACCACCTGCTTTTTTCAATTCATGTTTGCTGAGGGGTGCGACATTGAACTCAAACGGAACAAAGAAATCGCTTTTTCCTTCCTGCTGCACGGCGACCTCGGCTTTCACTTTTACTGGCTTGCCCGAGGCGATATCCTTTCCCTTGCGTGCCGAGATTTCCATAGAAACGAATTTTACGCTGTTGGGCTGCACGGTCAACTCCGGATTCGCAATGTCGGCTTTAAAATCCCACGAGAACGCCGGATCCATCTTCACCTTCACCGGTACGTCAAAGTTGTTGGTGATCCGGAAGCGCACAGAATCCTGCCTGAACGACCCGTTGTTGATGTAGAGAGGCTCTTCGATCCGAATTATTTCCGAAGCCCATACTTTTTCTGTGAATGCAGTCAGCTCTTCATTGAAGACATCGTGATCGAAGACACCATCCAGGTGAAGATTCGCAAGTATGGGGCCGCGATCAGTCATCGTCACCCACACAAAATGATCGAACTCTCCCAGCTGAGGACCGCGCAATGGAGAACCGCCACCCATGGTGGCCAGCATGTAGTATTGCGAGTTATTGCGCTCGAAGCGTTCGTAATGATGACGATGGCCGACGAATACCGTGTGCTTTCTGTTGGCGAGAAGTTTTTCAACATCAAACCAGTTTACAGGATCAGTTTCCTGCACCCATAGAGGCTGGTGCATGAACAGGAATGTCCACTTTGCGTCGCGATGTGTTTCCAGGGTTTTCTGGATCCACTCAAGCTGAGGCGCAGAAATGCTGCCTCTACCCGCTCCTCTTGTCTGGTCCTCTGAGTTCAGCGCCATGAACAGCACATCCTTATAGACGAAACTGTAGTGCGTGGGTCCAAATCGTTCTTTCCAGATCCGTTCCATTACCGGGTTGGTGATGTCGTGATTTCCAGGTACATAGAAGTAAGGCATCTGGAGCTTGTTAACGAACCCTGTAAACTCGTCCCACTGTCTGTTGATCTCTGTCGTATCGGTCGTGTATCCTTCGATCATATCCCCGACGCTCATTACAAACTCAGGCTGCAGAAGGTTAATCCTTTCAACGCCTTTTTCGAAAACGCCGTCGCGGTGCCCTCCAGTTCGATCGGTTACCACTACAAACTGGAACTGTCCCGGCTTATCGTTGACGTTCAGGTTCGTCCAGGGTTTGGGTCCGGCAGGTTGTTCTATCAGCAGTCCTGCATGTGGTGTGTTTTGCTGACGCTGTGCGCAGCAAAGGGTGGTGACCGTTAAAAATGTGACGATGGTAAAATATGATTTCATGTTCTTCCTATTAAAATGCAGACGGTGGACAGATTGTTAAATATAATGATGAAACCCGGCCGGTGAAACTAATAATAGTTTTAATGGTAACATATTCCTCAGGTTACCGCTGCCGCAAAAGTACCCTCATATTGTCGCACTGGCACGCCCATTCCTGTTAAATCCAAATTACATTTGTATTAACAAAACAAAACAGTAGTGCCATGGAAAAAATAACACCACATCTCTGGTTTGATAAGGAGGCCAAGGAGGCAGCGGAGTTTTACACTTCCGTTTTTCCGGACTCCAGGATCGTCAACACATCAGTCATCCGCGATACACCATCGGGCGACTGCGATATTGTTTCGTTTGAGCTTTGGGGTAAGCGATTTATGTCGATCAGTGCCGGCCCGTTATTCAAGTTTAATCCCTCAGTATCATTCATGGTGAACTTCGATCCGCTTTTCTTTAAGGGCGCGTCGGCGCCGGAAAAGGAAGCGCGCAAAGCAATAGATGCTGCATGGGAAAAACTGGCGGCGGGCGGTACCGTGTTCATGCCTATCGATCAATACCCTTTCAGCAACCGGTATGGCTGGGTCCAGGATAAGTTTGGTCTGTCATGGCAATTGATCCTCACGAATCCCGAAGGCGACCCCAGGCCATCCATCATGCCATCGCTTATGTTTGCCGGTGACAACGCCGGGCGCGCAGAACAGGCTATCAACTTTTACGTGTCTGTGTTCAAAGATTCCCGGATCGGTGAAATCCATCGCTACGGTGCCGATCAGGCACCGGACAAGGAAGGGTCTGTGATGTTTGCAGACTTTATGCTGGAGAAGTCCTGGTTTGCTGCGATGGACAGTGCACGAGTAGAGAACGCCGTGTTCAATGAAGCGATCTCGTTGATGGTAAAGTGCAAAACACAAAAGGAAATTGATTATTACTGGGAAAAACTCTCCGCTGTTCCGCAGGCTGAACAGTGCGGATGGCTCAAGGACAAATTCGGCTTCTCCTGGCAGATTGTCCCGGAAGCCATGGATGAAATGCTCTCCGACGAGAACCCCGGGCGCGTGGCGCGTGTAACCGAGGCATTTCTGAAGATGAAGAAGTTCGATCTTGCCGAATTGGAAAACGCCTATCACGGTGTGCCGTCATGATTCGTGTGGGGCGTATATTTTCTTGTTTATAAAAGTGCGGAGACAAGGCAGGTCTTGTCTCTGCACATTCTCTTAAAAGCTATTCGGACCTCAGGCTCTTAACGGGATTCGCCACCGCAGCCTTTATCGACTGATAACTCACCGTCAGCAATGTGATCGCCAACGCTCCCAAGCCTGCGGCGACGAAGATCCACCAGGCCATCGTGCTTCGATACTCATATTTTTCGAGCCAGTTACGCATCAGGTACCACGCCGTAGGCATGGCCACCAACAAGGAAAAGAGTACGAGCCGCAGGAAATCTTTTGAAAGCATGCCCCAGAGATTCACTACGCTTGCGCCCATTACCTTGCGCACTCCTATTTCTTTCGTGCGTTGCTCCGCTACAAAACTGGCAAGGCCGGAAATTCCAAGGCAGCTGATGAAGATAGCCAGCAACGCGAAGAAGCTCGCAAGCTTGCCGATGCGCTCCTCATCGCTGAACTTGCGCGCATATTCCACGTCGACAAACTCATGTGTGAAAGGCGAAGCGGGATTGTATTTGTTAAAGATTGTCTTGACCTTTTCCACCGCCTCATGTGCGCCCATCTCCGGATTGAGCTTTAAGATAGCAACACCATTGTTGTCGTGTCGGGCAATGTGCCAGAGCGACGGTCGCACCGGCGCATAAGGCGATTCTATGATCATATCTTTGATCACGCCGATGATCGTGTAGGGTTGCTCATTCCAGGTAAGAGTCTCTCCCACCGCATTTTCAAATCCAAGAAATTTTTCCGCCGATTCATTGATGACAAATGCGAGGGAGTCACTCGCGAAATCGCGCGAGAAGTCACGTCCGGTTTTAAATTGCCAGCCCACTGTTTTGCCGAACTCATGGGTAACGCCATTGTTCGGAAAATCCACTGCAAGCGCAGGATCTTTACCCTGCCAGGTGAACCCGCCGTTGCTGTTCCATACCTGCGTGGTCGGGCTGCCGGCTTCGGTCATTTCGATGATGGCATTCTGGCTTTTCAGCTCGTTCCGCACAGCTTCGAAGTGATTATGGATTTCTTCCGTCGGTAAGTAAACATTGATAAGTCCACTGCGATCATATCCGATGGGGCGGTCTTTTGCAAATTCAATCTGGCGGAACACCACGATCGTGCCGATGATGAGTGTTACGGAAACGGTGAATTGCAGCACGACCAACACTTGTCTGGGGATAGATGCCAGTCGGCCGACGCGGAAAGTTCCTTTCAGCACTCTAACAGGTTGGAAAGAGGAAAGGTAGAGCGCAGGATAGCTGCCCGCAACAATTCCGGTGATCAGGCTGAATCCGATGCCAGCCAACCAGAATTGGGGGTTATCCCATAATACGACGAGGCGCTTGTCTGCCACCTGGTTGAATTGTGGCAGCGCGAGGTAAACCAATCCCAGCGCGACTACAAACGCGAGCAATGCCACGACAATAGACTCGCAGAAGAATTGACTGACGAGCTGGGACCGTACCGATCCGATCGACTTCCGGATCCCCACTTCCTTAGCGCGCTTCTCCGAGCGGGCTGTGCTCAGGTTCATAAAGTTAATGCATGCCAGTAGCAGCACAAAGACACCGATGATACCGAACATCCATACAAACTCGATACGGCCTCCAACATTCTTGCCTTCCTTAAAGTCGGAATACAAATGCCACTTGCTCATTGGATGAAGAAATACTTCGGGCTTGTATTTGCGATCGTCCTCGGACGCAAGCTTGTTGTACTTGACGTTGATGATCTTGGCCGAAACCTGGTCAAAGTCTGCATGCTCAGCGAGTTGCGCCCACGTTTGTGTGAAGTTGCTGTCCCAGGGATCGTCCATGGTCTTTATCCACTCGTTCTCGATGAGATAAAGAGACCAGGGCATGATGAATGTAGCGTCGCGAAAGTGTGAGCTGTGCGGGAGATCTTCGAACACGCCTGTCACCTTCACATCGTTCTTGTTGTTGATGCGCATGGTCTGGCCCATGGGGTTTGAATCGCCAAAGAACGCTTTGGCCACGGACTCGGACAGTAAAATGGAATAAGGCTCTTTGAGGGCGAGCTCGGGATCTCCTTTCAGCAGGTTGATCGATAACATGTCAATCACTTCAGGCTCCCAATACATGCCGGCCTTGTTGAACTTCTTGTCGCCCACGGTGAGGATACGTCCGAAGTTCCAGCTCGACTGGATCACATACTTGAAATCACCGCCGAAGTTATTCCGGATCTCCTCGGCCATCACATATGGGTTCGCCATTTGCGATTGTCGTACGCCGTTGTAAAGATTATTCTGCCACACCTGGGCAATCCTGTCGTAGTTTTTATGATAGCGGTCGAAGGTCAGCTCGTCCCAGATCCACAGTCCGATAAGCAACGCGACGGCCATTCCTGCAGCGAGACCAGCAATGTTAATAAATGTGTAACCTTTGTTCTTGATGAGGTTTCGGAATGCGATTTTGAAATAGCTGCGAAGCATGGGAAGGTTTTATGGCGGACTCTATAAAGTACTTTATAATGTTCTGAAGGTTGCAAAAAGACGAAACACTTTTTT
>CBFGXV010000099.1:0-7601 GCA_965652755.1 uncultured Chryseosolibacter sp.
TCGAGACCCAGGGAAAGTGGGGAGATGTGCGCACAGGCGATAGCGCGGCAGCGCCGAGATACATCGAAGCCCGCCTGTCGAAGTTCGCCCTCGAAGTTGTGTACAATCCCCAGACAACGGAGTGGCAACTGTCTTACGACGGAAGAAAGAAGGAACCTGTTACCCTGCCCGTTAAATTTCCGCTATTGCTCGCGCAAGGTGTGGAAGGTATCGCTGTCGGACTCTCGACGAAGATCCTCCCACATAACTTCTGCGAGCTCATCAAGGCATCCATCGACGTTCTGAAAGGAAAGAATCCGAAGATATATCCCGACTTCCCCACGGGGGGATTTGCCGACTTTACAGAGTATAATCAAGGCCTGCGCGGCGGAAAGATAAAGGTTCGCGCGAAACTTGAAATAGTAGACAAAAAAACTCTGGCAATCAAGGAGATACCGTTCTCTACGACAACGACTTCTTTGATGGAATCGATCGTCAAGGCAAGCGAAAAAGGCCAGATCAAAATCAAACAGGTAGTTGACAACACGGCGAAGGATGTCGAGATCCTGATCCACCTTCAACCTGGCCAGTCGCCAGAAATCGCCATGGAGGCGCTCTACGCCTTCACAGATTGCGAGATCAGTATATCACCGAATGCGTGCGTGATTGTTGAGGACAAGCCGCAATTCATGACGGTGAACCAGATCCTGAAGTATAACACGGACCTGACCCTGAAGCTGCTCAAGCAGGAACTTGATATCCTTAAAGCAGAGCTGATGGAGAAGATCCTCTTCTCCTCGCTCGAGAAGATCTTTATAGAGAACCGGATCTACCGCAATATCGAAGTTGCGGAGACCTGGGAAGAGGTGATCAGCATCATTGACAAAGGCCTGAAGCCACACAAGAAAAAGTTCTACAGGGAGATTACGACGGACGATATTGTCCGGCTTACGGAAATAAGGATCAAACGTATTTCGAAGTTCGATGCTTTCAAGGCGGATGAGCTGATGCGCGATCTTGAAAAACAACTCAAGGAAACGCAACACAATCTCCGTCACCTGACCGATTATGCGATTTCGTATTACCAGAACCTCCTGGAAAAATATGGGAAAGGCCGCGAGCGAAAGACGGAGATCAAGAGTTTTCAGTCCGTCACTGCGGTCGAGGTCATCGCCAACAATCAGAAACTTTACGTCAACCGTACGGACGGGTTCGCTGGTTATGGACTGAAGCGCGATGAATACATCTGCGACTGCTCCGAACTCGATGATGTGATCGTGATCCGCAAGGATGGCAAGGCGCTTATATCGCGCATTCAGGAAAAGGCCTTCATGGGCAAAGACATCCTGTACATCGGCATCTACAAGAAAGGGGATGACCGGATGGTCTACAACCTCATTTATTCCGACGCAAAATCCGGGAAAGGTTTTGCCAAGCGTTTTAATCTTCCAGGCGTCATCCGCGACCGCGAATACGATCTGACACAGGGCGATAAGAATTCGCGCATCTATTATGTGAGCGGAAATCCCAATGGAGAAGCAGAAGTAGTGGAAGTGAAACTGTCGCCGGCGAGCACGGCCCGCAAAAAGATCTTCAACTTCGATTTTGCCGATGTCGAGATCAAAGGTCGGGCGGCACGCGGTATCACCATTACGAAGTACCCGATACGGAAAGTTGACTTCCTGAAGGCAGGAACCTCTACCCTCAGCAAGCTCGATTTGTGGTATGATTCCGATGCTGGCCGTCTGAATCGCGACAAGCGCGGCAGATATCTCGGGAAATTTGATGGTGACGACAAGATCATCGCATTCATGCGCAATGGATCTTACAAGATCACAAGTTACGATCTGACCAACCGCTATGAGCCGGATCGTGTGCTGCATCTGGAAAAATTCCATCCGGAACGAACCATCGCAGCCGTCTATGTCGATGGAGAAAGCAAGCAATACATGGCCAAGCGCTTCAACATTGAAACAAGTACCGCCGACAAGGAGTTTGTGTTTATCTCAGAAGGCATCGGCTCGCGACTGGTAGCTGTATCGACCTCCGATTCTCCGGAAGTCGAAGTCGAGCTGATCAAGGGCAAGGACAAAGGCAAAAAATCCGAGACGCTTAATCTGGAAGAGCTTGTAGATGTCAAGGGATGGAAGGCTCTCGGCAACAGGCTCTCGGAGTACAAGGTTACCAAGGTGACGCTTGTGCAGGATGACGAGCCTGGTTACGAGGAACCGGGAGAGGAGAATGAAGAAGAGGTGGCTGAATCGGAAAAGGATTCTCAGTCGCCAAAAAAAAAAGCCGAAGCAATCTTCCCGAAGCAAACTCCGGAGCCCCAGGTCGGGGAAGACGGACAAGCGATCCTCTTCGCCGAGCCGGAAAAGCCAAAACACCAGCTCCCGCCAAGACCAGCGCCAAAGCGAAAAGTCAAAGTCGAGCAGCAAAACCTCTTCGGGGAAAGTCCAGCCGGCCAGGAAAGCAGTCAGGGGCCAAAAGGCGAAAGTGAAGCGGAAAAAGATATAGACGGCGATGATAGTCCCGATTTGGGACCAAGCGAAGCCAGGAATGGAGCCTCGGACGGAAAGAATGATGGAAAGTCCTTCAATGTGGGCGAAACCATTGAATTTGAAATATAGCAGGTTCCGGTACAGTATTTGACCTGCTACAACTGCCGGTGAACGCGTTAAATTTCGGGTTATCCGAAGCTGGTTCGTTTGATCGGGATTGCACAGTATCTTAGTAATATGTTAAAGAATGCCCTTCTTTTAGCGTTGTGTTGCACGACCTTCCTGGTACGTGCGCAAGATGATGCTATGCTGGCATGGGGCAAGATACTGGATGCGACGACCCATAAAGGCGTTTCGGCCGACATTCGTTACAGCAGCATCCCTACGGGAAGCATTTACGGACGATTCGTTGACAGCACATTCTCATTTCCCATCTTCGGCGTCGTAAAATACCAGGTCACGGCCAAGGCGGAAGGATATAACCCGCGTACGGTCATCCTCGATCCGAAGGATCTCGGTGAGCTTCGAAAGTTAATTCGCAACATCGTGTTGACTCCGGCGGGTGAAGCAATCCGCCTGAACCACCTCATCTTCGCGCAAGGAAAGGCGTTGATTGACCCACAGTCCCACCAGGAACTTGACGAGGTGGTTGAAATGATGAAAGACAATGACAAGATCATCATTCAGCTCGAAGGCCATACCGATAATCTAGGCAACGCTGATGCAAACCTGGAGCTATCTCAAAAACGTGTCGATGCCGTGAAGAAATATATCGTATCGCGCGGAATTCAGAAGAGTCGGGTCAAAACAAAGGCCTTCGGCGGATCCCAACCCATCACCAACGGTGTTACGCCGGAGGCGAGGAACATGAACCGCCGCGTCGAGCTGCGAATCCTGAAAAGCAGTTAACTGCTCACCGATCACCGATTACAGGTCACTGATTACCGATTACTGATTACCGATTACTGATTACCGATTACCGATTACTGATAATTACTGATTACTGGTCACCGTATAAGGCTCACCATCACCGCCATTCGCCATAACAGCCTGCTCAGCTTCCCATGCTTCCCAGAAATCGCGAAGGCGTTCGAGTTCCTCTTCCAGGCGCGGATATTTGTCGGCTGCAGAGGAAGGAACTTCAGGAAACAGCCCCTTTGCAAGATCATGCCTCGATAAACCGCCTGTCCATTCGAAGTGGCCGGGATCGTATAAAACCCTCCAGCGTCCGCCCCATCTGAGGCCAAGCCGCTCACCGGCGATCCCGATCTTCCGCCACAGTTTGTGGTTGTTCCACACAGCTACTGAATCAACAACGGGCACGACGTCTATCGCCAGTCCGTACTGGTGTCTGGACTTACCACCTGGTGTGCTCGTATATTTTTTCCCCATAGCAAAGTATTCCGCCTGCTTTGAGGGTGTGCGGTACGTCTCTACGACTGCGAGTGTAATCCCGGCCTTCTTGCAAACATTGATCAGCTCGGTGATCTTGTCGCGAAAGAATGGATGAAGAGCGCTGAGATCTGCGATCATGGGCAGCGACCCACGGTTCTTTCCGAACGAAAAGTTATCGACGGTTTTCCATGACTTCCACTCGTTTAACGAATCAATCAAGGCAACGGCTGGCGGAACAACACGCGTAGTGTCAAAGAGGGGAGATGAATTGAACAAATCATCCAGATAGGATTCTGAAGACAACATTTGTTTTTGGGAGAACGCAACACTGGAGATCAGACACAGCAGGCAGGATGCCACTACAGGAAAACTATTCTTCATTCGTACTATCAGATATGGTCGGTAAAATGTGATTCTGTGGATGTTAATAAACCGCAAATTAAAAAAAAAATTCCACAGACAGTACAAAAAGAAAAGGCGCGGTCGAGAAACCGCGCCTGTCTTGAATTAAGCAACCTTTAAATTATCCGCCTTTCTCCTTAGATTCTATATCCTTGGAAAGATTATCGTAACGGGCTTTCAACTGCTGGTCCGACTGCAGTGATTTCCGGATCGCGTTGAACGCTTTCAAGCCTACATAGTCCTTGGCAAGCGCCTGATAAGTGGCGTTGATCCTTTCAATATTAGTCTTGCGCAGGTCGTCAATCTGTTTCAGGAAAGCGATCTCCTCCGGTGTTGCGTTCGCTGCTTTTAGTTTTTCCTGGTCCTCTGCTATCTTGAAGAGTTCGTTATACCGGCTCACCGGCATTACTGTGTTTGCACGGACGACTTCGGCCACTATCTCCCGAAGAGACTCCTGCATGCCCGCTACAGAGTCCATGGTCACGGCATATTTTTTCAAATCATCGTCAGAAATTTCAGCGGTTTTTTGTGCCTTACTCCCCAAAGCCATTAACATTAACAGGCAGGGTATCAAGACTTTTGTAATCTTCATAGGTTTGTAAAATTTATGTTTAACATTGATTAATCATTCCCAGCCCCACTGAAAAAAAATCACGCCATTATAAAATGGGGATCTTTCATCGGCATTTAAGCCCGTTAAAACACACCGATGGCTGTCGGTGGAATTAAATATACAATGCCGGTTGGCTTCTGATTCTCCGCTGGTGTAATTCTTGACTGAAAAATGCGCCGTCCTTATCAGTGTGCATAATTGTCACTGCCCGATGTGCCTGCATAGACGGGAATAATACTGGCTGCAAATAATATCCGCGCCTGCGACGCGTCCACACAGCTAATACCCCTACCGTTGATACGATCGACCCGGGAGCGCGAGAAGATAATTCATAACAATCAACTGCCGAGCCAGTCGGAAGCGATTGTATCTCAATGCAGTCAGGATTGGACGACTGCTAATTTGCCAGTTGCGTCACGCGCGGGGCGCCTTTCATAATTTCTTCCGTAGCATACGAAGAGAATTTTTCGAAGTTTTTCAGGAAAGCATTCGCAAGCTCATTTGCCTGGTGATCATAGGCGTCTTTGTCGCGCCAGGTATTTCTTGGATCAAGGATATCCGACGGAACGCCCGGACATGTGGCTGGCATGGCAAGACCGAACACCTCATGGTCGCGGTATTCTGTGTTGTCGAGCCGATTTTCAAGCGCGGCAGTGATGAGCGCGCGGGTGTAGGGGAGACTCATCCGTTTGCCTACGCCATACGGTCCGCCGGTCCATCCGGTGTTCACAAGCCAGACGTTCGCTTTTGCATCCTGTATTTTTTTGCTGAGCATCTGAGCATACCGCGCAGGGTGCAGTGGCATGAAGGGCGCGCCAAAGCACGCAGAGAATGTCAGCACAGGTTCAGTGACTCCGGCTTCAGTTCCCGCGACCTTGGCGGTGTATCCGCTGATAAAATGGAACGCAGCCTGACCCGGCGTCAATCGTGATATGGGCGGTAAAACTCCGTAAGCGTCACACGTGAGGAAAAATATATTGCGCGGATTCTGACCGAGAGACGGGATGGCCGCAGTAGGGATATGGCTGAGCGGGTAGCTCACCCGTGTGTTCTCAGTTCGCGATTTGTTTTTATAATCCACTTCAGCGGAGTTGTCAAAGAAACCGACATTCTCCAGCAGCGCACCATCTTTGATCGCTTCGTAGATCTCCGGTTCTGTTTCGGGAGAAAGGTCAATGGTCTTGGCGTAGCATCCTCCCTCGAAATTGAAAATAATATTATCGGATGTCCAGCCGTGTTCATCGTCGCCTATCAATTTCCGGTTAGGGTCTGCCGACAGGGTGGTCTTCCCCGTGCCGGATAGTCCGAAAAACAAAGCGGTGTCCCCGCTTGCTCCCGAATTTGCGGAACAGTGCATCGGCAGAACATTGCGCTTCACGGGAAGCACAAAATTGAGCGCAGTAAAAACACTCTTTTTGATCTCTCCGGTGTATGCGCTTCCTCCGATAAGGATGATCTTTCTTTTAAAATCGATAACAGTAAAGTTGTGCTGACGTGTGCCATCAATCGTGGGGTCGGCGCGGAATCCCGGTGCGTTTATGATTAACCATTCAGGATTGAAAAATTTCAGTTCCTTTGCTTCCGGTCGAAGGAACATGTTGTAGACAAAAAGATTTGACCAGGCATATTCCGTGATCACGCGCAGATCCATTTTGTATCGCCAGTCGGCGCAAGCATAACAATCGCGGACGTAAAATTCTTTCCCTTCAAAATAACGGATCATCTTGATGTATAGTTGGTCAAATTTCTCCGCGTTAAAGGCCGCATTTACGCTGCCCCACCAGACGTCTTTTTCCGTAATAGCGTCTTTCACGATAAACTTATCTTTCGGTGAACGCCCTGTGAATTCACCGGTGTCAACGGCGATGGCTCCTGTGGTGGTTTTTTTTGCTCCTTCGCTGCGCAGCGATATCTGTACAAGCTCCTTTTGGGTCAGGTTCCAGTGTGCCTTCCCGTCGAGGATCCCCAGATCCCGGAGGGAGGTGTTTTCAGGTTTTCGTCCGAGCTCTAACATACGTTTGTTTGGTTAATGAGGGATCAAATATAAGGGCATTTGGATCGCGTTTCAATCGTTTGCATAAAATTTTTGTGCCATGCTGCCGCTTCTTTCACTTATTTGCTTAAGTTAATTTAACGGCCTATTTTCGAAAAATTAGAAGGATATTCTGACGTGATTTTGGCTTACCTAAACAACTACTCATTTAATGACTTCTGACCAAAGTTTCTTTGGGCATCCCAAGGGACTATCTACATTGTTTTTTACTGAAATGTGGGAGCGATTCAGCTACTACGGCATGCGGGCGATCCTTTTACTTTACATGGTAGCACCCCTTCAGGAAGGCGGAATGGGGCTCGATGACCCGACAGGCACAGCCATCTATGGTCTTTATACCATGTTCGTTTACCTGCTCGCGCTTCCCGGAGGTTGGTTGGCAGACAACTTCTTCGGCTTGCGAAAGTCTGTCTTTAATGGAGGATGTATGATCGCACTGGGCCACTTCTGTATGGCTCTGCCGATGGATGAGACATTCTTTCTTGGTTTACTCTTCATTGTACTGGGTACAGGATTGCTTAAGCCCACCATCAGCAGCATGGTAGGCGAACTATACCCCGCGAGCGAACAGGCCCGTCGTGATTCGGGATTCACGATCTTCTATGCAGGTATCAACCTTGGCGCTGCACTTGCGCCGATCATTACCGGTTATCTGGGT
>CBFGXV010000100.1:0-7583 GCA_965652755.1 uncultured Chryseosolibacter sp.
TGCGCAAGGTCATGAAAGGTGTGTCTCCCCAATCGATCATCGATCTGGTTAAAGATTCCAATCTGCGTGGACGCGGGGGTGCTGGTTTTGCGACAGGCCTGAAGTGGAGCTTTGTGCCGTTAAACGCCCCCAAACCGAAATACCTTATCGCTAATGCGGATGAAATGGAGCCCGGAACATTTAAAGACCGGATCCTGCTCGAAAGCACACCACACCAGCTCATTGAAGGAATGATCATTTCCGCATACGCGATCCAGGCAGATCATTCATTTGTTTTCCTCCGGTGGGCATATCACACTGCCGCCCATGCTATTGAGGAAGCGATACACGAAGCATATGCCGCGGGCTTTCTCGGAAAAAATATTCTCGGATCAGGTTTTGACCTCGAGATGCACCTTCACACAGGCGTGGGCCGTTACATGTGCGGCGAAGAAACAGCGCTGTTGAATTCATTGGAAGGTAAACGGGCGACCCCGCGCGCGAAACCGCCTTTTCCACAAGTCAGCGGATTGTTTGGGAAGCCTACGATTGTGAACAATGTTGAAACCCTCTGCAACATTCCTCACATTGTCAACAAAGGATCCGACTGGTTCCGCGGTCTCAGCCTTACGCAGGATGCAGGAACTAAAATATATGGTGTAAGCGGCAAGGTCAAACGCCCGGGAGCCTGGGAATTACCACTCGGGGTGACCATGCGCGAACTCATTGAAGAACACGCCGGCGGAATGCTCGATGGATTAAAATTCAAGGGTGCTCTTCCGGGCGGAGCCTCAACGGATTTTCTCGTCGAAGAACATCTTGATGTAAAAATGGATTACACTTCTGTCGCTGCGGCAGGAAGCAGGCTTGGCACCGGTACCCTTGTCATTCTCGACGACAAAACGTGTCCGGTAGGCTTTGTGCAGAACCTCGAACAATTCTTTGCCCAGGAGTCGTGCGGCTTCTGCACGCCATGTCGCGAGGGTTTGCCTTGGGTATCAAAGATACTGTCATCCCTCGATGAGGGCGTCGGACGCGAGGAAGACTTGCGCCTGCTGGATTTCCACACAAAATATCTCGGCCCCGGAAACACGTTCTGCGCGCTTGCACCCGGAGCGATGGAACCCCTGCAGAGTGCAATGAAATATTTCAGACAGGACTTCGAACAGCATGTTCATGAACAAAAATGTCCATGGAAATAAAAAAAAAGATCCCATAATTATCACGACTGACTATGGCCACCTTATACATCGACGACAAGCCTTATGAAGTTAAACCAGGAAAGAATATCCTGGAAACCTGCCTTCAACTTGGCTTCGATCTGCCTTACTTCTGCTGGCACCCATCCCTTGGCTCCGTCGGCGCGTGCCGTCAATGCGCCGTGAAAATGTACCGGAATGCTGATGATAAGACCGGGAGGTTGATCATGTCGTGTATGGAGCCTGTCACCGACAACCAGCGGATCTCCATTTCCGATACGGAAGCAACCGCATTTCGGTCTAATGTAATAGAGTGGCTCATGACCAATCATCCGCATGACTGTGCGGTATGCGATGAAGGCGGGTCATGTCATCTTCAGGATATGACCGTGATGACAGGCCACGCGTACCGGAGGTTCAAATACAAGAAACGCACCTATCAGAATCAGAACCTCGGCCCGTTCCTTAATCACGAGATGAACCGGTGCATACAGTGCTATCGTTGTGTGCGGTTTTACCGGGATTACGCCGGCGGACACGACTTGGAAGCGTTCGCCTCGAAGAATCAGGTTTACTTTGGAAGACACGAGGATGGGACATTGGAAAACGAATTCAGCGGCAATCTCGCGGAGGTATGCCCTACCGGAGTTTTCACCGACAAGACCTTAAAACAACACTACACCCGTAAGTGGGATTTGACCACTGCGCCCTCGATCTGCAATCACTGCAGCCTTGGATGCAATACAATCGCGGGGGAGCGATATGGGAGCCTGCGTTCCATAACCACGCGGTATCACGGCGAAGTCAACGGCTACTTTCTTTGCGACCGCGGCAGGTTCGGATATGAATTCGCCAACGCGCCTGATCGCATACGGCAGCCTGCCATCCGTCAGCAAAATGCCGACGCAGAAAACATCGTGCGGGAGGTGGCCTCCGTTCTGAAGAGCAACAAAGTCATTGGAATCGGTTCACCGCGAGCATCCATTCAATCCAACTTTGCATTGAAAGCGCTCGTTGGCGCGGATAATTTTTACCACGGCGTGTCGGTAGATGAGCACAACCTCGCAGAACTCGTGATCAAAGTGCTGAAAGAAGGGCCATGTCGTACACCTTCGATGCGCGAGGTGGAAATGGCTGATGCGGTATTTATACTCGGAGAGGACCTGACCAATACCGCGCCGATGATGGCCCTGGCAGTACGTCAGGCCGTGAGGCAAAAGCCATTGAAGGAAATTGCGCAGGCGTCTACCCCACCGTGGCATGATGCGGCCGCGAGAGAGATTATCCAGGAGAAAAAAGGTCCGCTGTTCATTGCAACGGTTAGTGAAACCAAGCTCCACGAGGTGGCTACGGGCAGCTTCCATGGCGCGCCGGACGACATTGCAAGGCTGGGATACGCCGTCGCAAATCTGATCGATCCTTCAATGCCTGCTGTCAAGAATTTGTCCGGGCAAGCCAGCGCTTTTGCACGTCAGATAGCCGATGCGTTGCTGGCGTCCAAACGGCCAGTGGTCATTTCCGGCATGTCGTGCGATTGTGCAACAGTTATCAAGGCCGCAGCTAATGTGGCGTGGGCCCTGCAAAAAAAGAATTCACAAACTGGAATCGTGCTGACCTTACCGGAATGCAACTCAATGGGTCTGGCGATGATGGGCGGGCATAGGCTTAATTCCGCGTTCAATGCGGTTATGAACGACCACGCAGACGCAGTGATCATCATTGAAAACGATTTATATCGCCACGCGAAGAACGATGTCGTGGACCGTTTCCTCGGGAAGTGCAAACAGGTCATCGTGATCGATCATACACCGCATGCCACAACTGAAAAGGCATCCGTCCTTATTCCTGCGGGCACATTTGCCGAATCCGACGGCACGCTCGTAAACAATGAGGGAAGAGCTCAGCGATTCTTTCAGGTTCAGGAATGCTCACCACTTATCCAGGAGAGCTGGCGATGGCTGTTGGGCTTCGCACAACGGTCCGGCCATCCGCACATGAACTTATGGAAGAACTTCGATGATGTTTCACATGCGCTTTCATCCGAAGAGCCATTGTTGAAGGGAATAGAGAACATTACGCCTGGTCCGGCATTCCGCATCGCTGGGCAAAAGATCCCAAGAGAACCTCACCGCTACAGCGGACGTACCGCGATGCACGCGCACGTCCATGTAAGTGAGGAAAAACCGCCGGAGGATCCGGACTCCCCGCTGTCTTATACAATGGAAGGGTACCGCGGTCAACCGCCCTCTTCCATGATCCCGTTTTTCTGGTCGCCTGGATGGAACTCCGTGCAGTCTATCAATAAATACCAGGAAGAGATAGGCGGATCGTTGCGCGGCGATGATCCGGGGCTGCGGTTGATCGAGCCCCATGCTGACGCGGTGGCCAGGTATTTCACAGACCTTCCTGAAGTATTCATCCCGCTCAAGGACCACCTCTGGCTTGTGTCCCTCCATCACATCTTCGGCTCCGAGGAACTTAGCGCGCGGGCAAAGGCCGTCGCGAAACGCGTGCCTGAAAGTTATGTGATGATCAACAGCGACGATGCGGTGGAGTTGGGCCTTCAGACGGGATCTATCGCCTCATTCGAAGTGAACAGGCAACCGTACAGGCTACCTGTCCGCATCAGCACCTCATTGCCAAAGGGCATTGCAGGAATGCCTTATGGCCTTCCGGGGCTTCCATTCGTCGATCTCCCGGCATGGGCAATATTAAAAACCACAACACATGGATGAAGCTGTAAACCCGATTATAATAGTAGCAGTTGTGCTGGGCGGCGTCATGGCGGTGGCACCGGGCCTCATCTGGCTGGAACGTCGCATGCTTGCGCTCTGGCAAGACCGGTACGGCCCAAACAGAGCGGGACCGTTCGGCCTGCTTATCGTGCTCGCAGATACCCTTAAATTATTCTTTAAGGAAGACTGGATCCCACCTTTCGCTGACAAGAAAGTATTCGTGATCGCACCAGCCATCGTTATGATCTCGGCATTGATGGGGTTTGTGATCATTCCATTCGCCCCGGGATTCATGGTTTCCGATATCAACATCGGAATCCTTTTCTTTCTCGCGGCTTCTTCAATGGGCGCATATAGCATCATTCTCGGAGGGTGGGCGTCCAACAACAAATACGCGTTGCTGGGTGCGATGCGTGGTGCAGCCCAGATGATTTCCTATGAGGTTTTCATGGGACTCTCCATTATGGGTGTCGTTATTCTCTCGGGCTCCTTCAGCCTTCACACCATCGTGGAAGCGCAGGCCGGCATGTGGTATGTGGTGCCGCAGTTCGCGGGCTTCGTAATCTTCCTGATCGCCGGCATCGCGGAAACGCATCGCCTTCCGTTTGACATTCCAGAGTCCGAGAGCGAGATCATCGCGGGTTTTCACTCTGAATATTCAGGTATGAAGTTCGGGATGTTTTTCGTAGGTGAATATGTCGGAATAGTTCTGATATCCAGCCTTACCGTTGCGCTGTACTTCGGAGGATGGCTCGGGCCGGATTTCCTGCCCCCGGCGGTATGGTTCATACTCAAGACATTCGTATTCATCTTCCTGTTCATCTTGCTGCGGGCATCGCTGCCCAGACCGCGATATGACCAGCTTATGGACTTCGGCTGGAAGATCCTGCTGCCAATTACCATCATCAATGTAATGGTGACCGCAGCGGTTGTATTGATAAACGAGAAAGGCTGGCCTTTTTAACCAATGCGTCAGTGCCCCGTATTCTTTTGGAGATAGCAGTGAGGAAAACGATTAAAAAAACATTTTAAATAAGATCTTATGTTCAGTATCGTCAGAAGTATGTGGCTCACGTGTATGCACATGTTCCATAAACGCGACACCATTCTGTACCCCGAAGAAAAACCAAAGCTGACGACCCGGTGGCGTGGTCGCATCGTGTTGACGAGGGACCCGGATATGGGAGAGCGTTGCGTCGGATGCTACCTGTGCGCCGCCGCCTGCCCCGTCGATTGCATCTCGTTACAGGCCACTGAAGACGAGACTGGAAGAAGATATCCGGAATTCTTCCGCATCAACTTCTCCCGTTGCATCTTCTGCGGCTACTGCGAAGAAGCGTGCCCTACGTACGCGATACAACTGATCCCCGACTTTGAGATGGCCGAATTCAACAGGCAAAATCTGGTATATGAGAAGTCAGATCTTCTTATTGACGGACAAGGTAAGTACCCTGGCTACAACTACTACAAAGTCGCTGGAATGGCAATCGGAGGAAAAGCCAAGGGAGAAGCACAAAATGAAAATCCTCCGGTCGATGTAAAAAGTCTTTTGCCCTGAAATATGGAAGCAACATTCTACATAGCCGCAGGTGTGGCGATCCTTTCGACGATCATGGTCATAACAAGCTATAATATGATCCATGCACTTATTTACCTGATCGTTTCTTTCCTCGCCATTGCCGTTGTCTTTTTTGTCCTCGGCGCTCCGTTTATCGCAGCGCTCGAAGTCATCATTTACGCAGGCGCCATTGTCGTGCTGGTGATATTCGTCATTATGATGCTTAATCTGAGAGATGAAACTGTGGTGCAGGAAAGATCGTGGCTTACGCGGAAGATCTTTGTTTTCCCCGCCGTTCTTTCTACCATTCTTCTTGCAGAATTGATCTATATCATCGTAAACGAAGGTACGTCTCCGTTGGCCACCGCCACGATCGATTCGAAACAGGTTGGGATGTCATTGTACGGTCCCTACGTGATCGGCGTTGAACTGAGCGGGATCTTGCTGATGTCGGGAATTGTTGGCGCCTATCATCTCGGCCGCCAGAAGAAAAAAGTCGTACACAGGTTCTTAGAAAAACAGGAGTTATGAGTGGAGTAGCTGTAGAAGCCGGCCTGATACTAGCCGGTGTCCTTTTCGTCCTGGGACTGATCAGTGTCCTGATCCGGCGCAACATCATTTTTATGCTGATCTCAGTGGAGATCATGCTCAACGCGGCAGGTCTTGCCTTCATTGTGGCCGGCGCCCGGTGGGGACAACCAGATGGTCAGGCGATGTTTATTTTTATAATTACCATGGCCGCAGCAGAAGTATCGGTCGGCCTTGCACTCATATTACAGATCTATCATCAGATAAAAACTCTCGACGGCGATGCCGCCAATAAGATGAGAGGATGACGGAACTGGCTGTTCGATGAGCGGTGGGGTCTGAACGTCGAAGAGTGCGGTCGATAGAGAAGACAAAAAAGGCGAAGGCAAAAGAAATTTAAATATTCCGGTTATGAGCGAATTGTTATGGTTGATCCCCGCCTTGCCACTGACCGGGGCATTGATACTCATTATTACCAAAGGTGATCTCGGCCGCCCTGTCTCAGGGATAATCGGGTCGGGTAGTGTAGGGCTTGCCGCCATTGTCACAGTTATCGTCGCCGCTGATTTTGTTTCCGGTGGAAAACAACCAGTTCATCAGGAGTTATGGACGTGGATGAGTGTCGGCAGTTTTTCTCCCGGGTTTGCATTCTATCTGGATGCACTTACCGTTGTTTTTATCCTTGTGATCACCTTCGTTGGATTCCTGATCCACATTTATTCGATGGGTTACATGGCCGACGACGCCGGCTACTCGAGGTTTTTCGCCTACCTGAATCTTTTTGTTTGCTCCATGCTCATCCTTGTGATGGCAGACAACCTTGTTCTGCTGTACCTGGGCTGGGAAGGTGTCGGGCTATGCAGCTACCTGCTGATCGGCTTCTGGTATGAAGAAGAAAATAACGGTTACGCAGCGCGCAAAGCCTTCATCATCACCCGCGTTGGAGATACCGCGATGGCTATTGGCTTATTCATGCTGTTCAGCACGCTTGGCACCCTGAACATCCAGGAAATACTTTCATCGGCGCCGCAGACGTGGCAGGTGGGGTCGCAGACCGTTGTTGCGATATCGTTCCTTCTCCTGGGAGGTGCCGTCGGCAAATCCGCCCAGCTTCCCCTGCAAACCTGGTTACCCGACGCGATGGCGGGCCCCTCCCCTGTGAGCGCGCTGATACATGCCGCCACCATGGTGACTGCAGGCGTTTACCTCATTGCGCGGATGCACGGTTTGTTCGAACTCGCTCCCACGGCCCAGCTATGGGTTGCAATCATCGGCGCATTAACACTGCTTATCGCGGGGTTCACCGCCCTTACCCAGTTCGACCTGAAACGCGTTCTGGCCTACTCCACCATCAGTCAGATCGGCTACATGTTCCTTGCATTGGGGATCGGCGCGTGGTCTTCGGCAATCTTCCATTTCATGATCCACGCTTTCTTTAAGGCATTGCTGTTCCTCGCCGCCGGCGCGGTGATCTATGTTTTACATCACGAGCAGGACATGTTCAAAATGGGAGGCCTTCGAAAAAAAATCCCCGTCATATACTGGACTTTCCTCATTGGCTCGGCATCCCTTGCCGCTCTTCGG